>PLNY01000319.1 GCA_003141915.1 Anaerolineae bacterium
ATGAATTCCCAGCGCCGCAAGCAGGCGCGCATCTTCCAATGGATAGCTGTATTCTTCGATACGCCGAAAGCCTTCGTTCAAATCCTTGACGATTTTTTGTGTACCAACGACCCAAATCACTTTCGCGGCACCGGATGCATACGGCGCAAGCTGGCTGCCACCGAAAGAAGAAATCAATACCTTGCCATCTTCGGTGATGGCATGAACGCTTCCCACAATGTAATCGGGGATGGAGCGCAATTTACGAATCTCATTCGACTGGGTCTTGCGGTCAAGCGACATCACGATCGGACGCACTGCGTTGTAACGATCCGATTTGTCGAACTCATCAAACAAACCCAGTTTCTCCAGCGTTTTCGATTGATTGGTATAAATTTCGGCGTTCTCTGGAACCAAGCCAAGAACCATCTTCTTCGCCTCTGCGCCATTCTCAGCGATCAAGGCATGCATTCCATTTGCTTCCAGCGCTTTGGCAACGCGTTCAACCTGTTCATCGCTGGCTAACTTTGTAAATTCCCTGTTGGGAATTAAAGTTGATTCTGTTTGTACTGCTATCATAATAATCTCCTTAATTATTTAATTCTGTTTATCCAAGATCTTCACGGCACTGCCCCAATGATTGTCATGTCCATCTTGACTTTCCTTGAGGACTTTGATATTATACAGTTGTATCCTAAACAACAGATGTTGCATAATTTACTATTCTTACCCAATCAGGTCAACCATCAAAAAGTTGAATCTGTTGGATAAGCAACACTGGAGACAAAATGTTGTCTAACTTGAAAGAAGAAGAAAAACTTGACCCCCGCATCAAACGGACCCGCGGCCTGATTCTGGGAGCCTTTGAAGGTCTCATTGCTGAAAAAGGATTCGAATCCATCTCCGTGCAGGACGTGACCGACAAGGCGCAGATCAACCGCGCCACCTTTTACGCGCACTTCGCCGATAAATATGCACTGCTCGATTATTCCATCAGCCAGAAGTTCAGGCAGGAAATCGAAAAGCGAACCTTGAACGCCTGCCATTACACCAATGACAATTTGCGAAATATGATTCTTGCAGTTTGTGATTTTCTCGCCCACTTACATAGTGATTGCGCCCAGCCTCATCAGCAATTTGAATCATTGGTAGAGGGCACAATCAAAAGACAAATCTTTGATTTGTTAAGTCACTGGCTAAAACAAACCAAAACCAAAATCTCCACCGAGATTCCAGCCACGGTTGCCACNNGCCCTCGATAAATTTGTGGATGATGCGCTTCCGCTGGTTGCGGTGAACCTCGAACAGTTTACCTAAATCCTTCCGTTATAATGGGGCATGTTTATTGTGAAGTAAGAATATTTTCGATTTCAGAAAAGGAAATATTAGAATGACCACTTTAGCCCCCACCCTCTCCACTCGTTACATTCCCCGCACATCTTCATGGCTGAGAGCCCTTGGCCTGATCGTTGCCGGCAGTTTGCTGATGGCCGCCTTGGCGCAAGTCATCATTCCATTGCCGTTCACACCGGTTCCGATCACGGGCCAGACCTTCGGTGTGTTGCTGATCGGCGCGGCATTCGGATCCAAGCGCGGAGCGGCGTCCATGTTCTTGTATATCATCGCAGGCGCGCTGGGTTTGCCCTTCTTTGCGGGCGGTGTAAGCGGAGGGCATGTGCTCATTGGCGCGACGGCTGGCTATTTGGTCGGCTTCGTGGTTGCGGCTTACGTGATCGGTCTGCTGGCCGAACGCGGTCTGGAAAGAAGCGTCCGCACTTCGTTCGTTCCGTTTTTCGTTGGCACGCTGATCATTTATCTCTTCGGCATTGCATGGCTGGCAGTTGCGCTTGGCAGTTTCAGCAAAGCAGTCGCCGCAGGTTTGCTGCCGTTCCTGATTGGCGACGCGATGAAACTGGCCGCGGCCGCGCTGGCTTTGCCTGCCGCGTGGAAATTGGTCAAATAGTATTCATCTCACCTCCCCCAAACTCGAATAAAACTTGGGGGAGGTAATGCGAAGCATTGGAGGGGGTGTTCGTTTATAATCAAGGCATGTTTATTGACGAAGCAGAAATAGAAGTCAAGTCCGGTAAAGGCGGCGATGGAATGGTTCATTTCCATCGCGAGAAATTCGTTCCGCGCGGCGGCCCCGACGGCGGCGATGGCGGCAAAGGCGGCGATGTGATTCTCGAAGTCAAGCCGAGTCTCAACACGTTGCAAGCCTTTCGACACGTCACCCACTACTTTGCCAAGGATGGCAAAAACGGCGGACCCAACAACATGTCCGGAAAGTCGGCAGACGACTTGATCATATTTGTTCCGCCGGGCACGGTGGTTCATGATGCAGACAGCGGCGAACTCATCGGAGATTTGACCAAGGCCGATGAACGCCTGACCATCTGCAAAAGCGGGCGCGGCGGACGCGGCAACCAGCATTTCGCCACGTCACGCAATCAGGTGCCGCGCACCGCGGAAAAAGGCGAACCCGGCGAAGCGAAGCGCCTCAAACTGGAATTGAAGTTGATCGCCGATATCGGCCTGATCGGCGTCCCGAACGCGGGCAAGTCAACATTGTTATCGGTGTTGACCAATGCGAAGCCGAAGATCGCGCCTTATCCGTTTACAACCCTCGATCCGAATCTCGGCGTGGCCGATGTGGACGAAAATACAAGCGTTGTTCTTGCGGACATTCCCGGCTTGATCGAGGGCGCGTCACAAGGCGTGGGACTCGGTCACGACTTTTTGCGCCACATTCAAAGAACGCGCGTATTGATTCATTTGCTTGATGGACTATCGAATGATCCCGTTGCAGATTACAGCCAGATCAACAGCGAGTTAGCGTTGTTCGATCCGAACCTCGCGAAGAAGCCACAGATCGTAGCGCTGAACAAGATCGACCAACCCGAAGTCCAGGAACGACTCGCTGAAATCCAAAAGGCGATGAAGAAAAAGAAAGTCGAATTCATGACCATCTCTGCATTGACGCGCACGAACACGCGCGAGTTATTGCTCAAAGCAGCGGAGGCACTGGCTGAGGCTCCGGCGTTGGAAGAAGCCGAAGCGCCGCTCCCCGTTTATCGTCCAAAAGAAGATGCGAAAGATTTTCATATCGCACGCGAGGACACCAACCAATGGCGGCTCTCCGGCGCTGGGATCGAACGCGCCGCGTCCATGACGTATTGGGAACACGACGGTTCGGTGCGCCGCTTCCAAAAAATCATGGAGGCGCTCGGCGTGGACGAGGCGCTCCGCAGAGCCGGCGTGAAAGATGGCGATACGGTTGCAATTGGCGACTACGAACTCGAATGGCATGAGTGAATATTTTTTGCAAGTTATAATTATATTTATTCATAAGGATGCAAATGTCTGTTTCTGATATTGTTTTGAATGAGCTGGAAAAAGTCGCCGGCACCGATCAAGTCCGCAAGGATTTGAATCTGGATTTATTCGGCGAAAAGATTCTCGATTCATTCGGAACCGTGGAGTTGATCGTCGCGCTCTCGGATTCGCTGGGCATCGAAATTTCTCCGGGCGAAATTGACCGTGAGTTGTGGGCTACACCCCAAAAGATCATCGCTTACTTTGAAGAAAGAAAAAAATGAGCTGCAGGTCTGTGTCGCATCTGATCGCCGCGATGATTTCGGCGCTTGTATTGATCGCATCGCTGGTTGGTTTTAACGTTTATGCTCAATCGCTTGAAATGCGTTACGTGAACGCGCTGGCTCCGCTGAACTTAACCCAAATGGAAAATGGAGACGCGTTGCAGCAGGCCGCGCTTCAAAAGCCGGATATCCTGATGGTGTACGGCAGTTCCGAGTTGACCCTGCTCCCGACTCCATATCAGGCGGATCGATTCTTCGCGAAATATCCCACCGGCTTTACCGTTGTCGATGTTGCCAGCCTGGGAGTTTTATCGGTCACATTGGCTCAAGAATTCGCCGCGCTGGGTCCTGATCTTCGTGGAAAGAAGATTGTGCTTTCGATCATGCCTGGCTCGTTCTTCATCAACAAGAAAAATTTTATTGAGAATAATCCCGATCATGACTTTGCGATGAATTTCTCGCCACTGCGCACTTATGAAACAATTTTCAGTCCGTATCTCAGCTTTGGCATTAAGAATGAAATCTCCAGCAGCATGTTGATTTATCGCGATACGATACGAAGCGATCCATTCCTTGCGTTTGCGCTCACCACCACGTCCAGTACTTCGATACGCAATCGAATCTTGTATTATCTCATCTGGCCGTTCGGCGAACTTCAAACGGGAATCCTGCGATTGCAGGATCACTTCGAGGTGGTGCTCTATATCTGGACGCATCACCTTGATCCCGATGTGCAAAAAGTTTCCGAGTCCATTGATTGGAATACCGTTCATCAAAATGCGCTGGCAGAACAAAAACAAAATACCACGGACGATCCTTACGGCGTGGAAAACTTTATGTGGTGGTATTTCGATAGAATTTCCCTGCCCGAGCCTGCGGGATCGAACAACGATTTATATAGAAAAAATTTAACCAATTCGCAGGAGTGGACGGATTTCAAAATTCTTTTGATCGTCCTGCAGCAACTGGGCGCAAAGCCGCTGATCCTCAGCCGTCCGTTGAATGTCCCCTTGTGGGAAGTGATGGGCGTCACCGAAGACACACAGGATATTTTCTATGATCGGTTACATTCTGTTGCTGATCCGTTCAAAATGCCGTTAATGGATTTCCGGCAATACGATCACGATGAATATTTCAGCATTGACCAGGGCTCACACACCAGCCGCGATGGATGGGTTTATGTGGATCAGATTCTGGATGCCTACTATCATGGACAACTCCAGCCATGAGAGCAACGTCTCATCTCCATGCCGGGCTCGTTTCGATTCTTATTCTAATCATGGGACTGATTGGATTTGATCTGTATGCGCGTTCCCTCGAAGGACGTTATGTGAATGCCCTGGCGCCTTTGGATTTAACTCAAACCATCAATGGAATCGCTTTGCAGCGCGCGGCGTTATATCAATCCGATCTTCTGCCCGTTTATGGCAGTTCGGAAATTACAATGATCGACACGCCGTACGATGCCGAAAAATTCTTCGCAACCTATCCGACCGGTTTTACGGTTTTTCAAGTCGCCAACTTGGGCGCGGCATCGCTTACGATCGCACAGGATTTAGCGGCGCTTGGTCCGGACCTGCATGGGAAGAAAATCGTCATCTCGTTCTCGCCCGCGACCTTTACGATGAGCGAACTCCCGCAGGACTATTACGCCGGTAATTTCTCGCCGCTTCATGCCTACGAAATGATCTTCAGTCCTTATCTCAGCAGCGCCTNNAAAATCGCTGCCGCTAAACGCATGTTGGATTTTCCAGCCACACTTCAGAATGATTCGTTTCTTGATTTTGCCACCATTCAATTGACGAGCACATCCAGAGCAAATCGCATCCTTTGTGACTTGAGCTGGCCACTTGGTGAACTCCAAATTATGACCATGCGTTTGCAGGACCATGCGAACGTCGTCTCTTATCTGTATTCGCATCCAGTCAATCCTGACACAAAAAAGATACCACAAACGATCGATTGGTCAGCTGAGTTTTCATCCGCCCTGGCAGAACAAAAACAGCATACACTTAACAACCCACTGGGCATTGAGGATGATCGCTGGTGGTTTTATCAACATGTCCTGACTAATCCGACCCCCGCTGGATCGGAAGACACAAGATTCATCAGCCGAGTCGAACACCATCTTGAATGGACCGATCTTGATATACTTCTGCGTGCCCTACAGGAGCTAGGCGCCCAGCCGTTGATCTTGAGCCGCCCGATGAACGTTCACCTTTGGGAAGCACAGGGGGTTTCCGAGCAGGCACAAAACATTTATTATGTCAAATTGAATGAGATGGTGAATCAATATCATATGCCATTGGTTGATTACCAACAATATGGCACGGATATTTATTTCAGTATTGACCAAGGGGCGCATACCAGCCGCTATGGATGGGTTTATGTGGATCAAACCCTTGACGAATTCTTTCACGGACAAATTCAACCATGAAACGGATGCCGCACCTGGCCGCCGCAATCGTTTCGTTTTTCGTTCTCACGCTGGCGCTCATTGGGCTCAATGATTATGCCCAATCCATTGAACAAGAGTATGTCAATGCTTTGGCTCCCTTAAACTTATCCCAAACTCTCAATGGAATCACTTTGCAACGCGCAGCGCTTTACCGCCCTGACCTTCTTCTTGTCTACGGAAGTTCGGAAATGACGGTGGAGAATACGCCTTATCAAGCTGAAAAATTCTTCGCAACATATCCCACCGGCTTTACAGTTTTTAACGTGGTGAATTTAGGAGCCGGATCGCTTACGATGGCAGAGGACCTTGCAGCGCTTGGCCCGGACTTGAAAGGGAAGAAAGTAGTAATCTCCATTACGCCTGCGCCTTTTACGTTTAGCGCCCTCACTGAAGAATATTATGCCGGTAACTATTCACGGCTCCACGCCTATGGATTGATTTTCAGCCCTTATCTCAGTACGGGGCTGAAATTCGCCGCTGCCCAGCGTTTGTTGGGTCATCCCAAAACACTTCAAAACGATCCCTTTTTTGAATTCACATTAAACCACATGGTTGACACATCAATTCAAAACCAGGCCTTGTATGTTATCATGTGGCCCTTGGGAGAACTTCAGACAGAAATTATGCAGCTTCAAGATCACGCAGAGGCGCTCTTCTATCTTCGAGACCATTCCGTTGATCCCGATGTAAAACGAATCCCGCAGCAAATTGATTGGTCAAAGGATTTTCAAGATGCTCTCGCAGAGCAAAAACTACATACTCAAAGTAATCCCTACGGCATCGAGGATTGGAGATGGAAGCTATTCCAGGGAAAATCAGAAGTTCCCTATCCCGCCGGGTCGGGCAATGCGGCATTTTTGAATTTTCTAAAGACCTCCGAAGAGTGGCCGGATTTCAAAGTCCTATTGGATGTATTGCACGAGTTGGGGGCAAAGCCATTGATACTCAGCCGCCCGGTTAACGGCGGCTACTGGACGGCCGTGGGAGTATCGGAAGACGCTCAGAATGCATATTACATAAAGCTACATGCCATTGTTGATCCCTACGATATGACGCTCGTGGACTATCGACAATACACGAACGATATTTATTTCAGCATGGACAGCGTGGCACATACCAGCCGCTATGGATGGGTTTATGTGGATCAAACACTTGACCAATTTTTTCACGGCAATTTACACTAATCCGACCGGGCGCGTCGTTCTATTGACGCTGTATTATCTCGCCATCATCGTGGGATTGATCATCATGTATGGCCGAGGCAATTTCACCACGCCCAAGTTCGTCTATCAAGGATTCTAATGAACTTGATCGAACGGATAGATCGCTGGAGCCATGAGACGCCGGAACGCGTCGCGCACGTTAGCGGCAAGCGGTCGTTGACCTATGCCGAGTTGACGCGTCAATCCAATGCGTTGGCGGCGTCGTTATCCAAACAAGCGCCGGACGACCATTCCCCGATTGCTATCCAGGGTCACAAAGAACCAGAGATGCTCATTGCGTTTCTCGGCGCGGTGAAATCCGGGCATCCGTATATTCCATTGGACAGTTCGCTCCCATCGCAGCGCGTCGAAACGATTTTGGAAACCGCAAAAGCGTCTATGTTTCTCACGCCCGATAAAGTGAATGAACTGGTCAGTCAATCAAAAGAAGGCGAATCCAACTTTCAAATTCATCACCCTGCGCTCGATGACGCCTGGTATATCATCTTCACGTCGGGGAGTACCGGCGAACCCAAAGGCGTTATCATCACTTGCGGATGTTTGGAAAGTTTTGTGAATTGGATATTATCTGAACAACAATTTATTGAAGACAAAGAAGTATTTCTTAATCAAGCGCCATTTTCGTTCGACCTATCGGTGATGGATTTATATTCAAGCCTGGTCAGCGGCGGCACGCTCTTCAGCTTGACCAAAGATGTGATCGCCGAACCGAAAAAATTATTCAAAGTCCTGAGCCGTTCGGAAGTCAGCGTCTGGGTTTCGACTCCGTCGTTCGCGCAATTCTGTTTGACGGAACCAACTTTCAACGAACACATGATTCCGCCAGTCAACAAATTTTGGTTCTGCGGCGAGACCCTCGCACCGGAAGTGGCTGGCAGTTTGCTGACGCGTTTTCCAAAGGCCGAAGTTTGGAACACCTATGGGCCAACGGAAACAACGGTGGCGACAACGTCCATTCGCGTCGATCAAGATGTCATCAAGCGATACAGTCCGTTGCCGGTTGGCAGGCCCAAGCCCGATTGCGAAATCCACATTCTCGATAACGGAGCCGAAGCTCAAGCCGGAGAACGAGGCGAGATCGTCATCGCAGGACCGAACGTCAGCGCGGGATATATTCATCGTCCCGATTTGACCGAGCGCGCGTTTTATCGAATCAATAACATGCGCGCCTATCGCACCGGCGATTTGGGCCATTATCAGGATGGATATTTGTTTTTTGATGGACGGATTGATTTTCAAATCAAGCTGCATGGCTATCGCATCGAGATCGGTGATATTGAAAATAATTTGCATGCGCTTCCAAATGTGCGCGATGCGGTGGTCATCCCGGTGATGAAAAACAATAAAGCGGATCATTTGGCGGCGTTCGTCATTCTCAAAGAACGCATAAGCAAATCGGATTATGAAATCACGCGCGCATTGAAACTTGAATTAAGCGGGCGACTGCCCGATTACATGATCCCGCGCAAATTTATTTTCGTGGAGCGATTCCCGATGACGAATAACGGCAAAGCCGACCGTCGAAAACTATCTGCGAGTCTGAAATCCTGATTCGCCACAGATAAACACAGATGGATACAGATTTTTTGATGAACGTTCTCGCGATTTCTTTATCAATTATCCGCGTTTATCCGCGTTCATCTGCGGCCATTTTCCAAACACCCTCTGAGAGTATTCAATGATTCCATATACCAGCTTTCTTTACTTTGGCATTTTACTGATCTATATCGTGATACCGGCCATCATCGTCGGCTTCTTCAAGCGGATTTCAAAAATCTGGCTGGTGCTGGCGACCATCGGCATGCTGGTTATTCAATATTACGTTCCACAGCAAATCACAAAATCCATATCGGTCAATGAAATTGAACTGGTCGCGATTTATGCAATCCTGCAATGGCTGATTGCAATTGTCTTTTTGTTCATCCACAAGCGCGGAAAAAATCAGACTGCATTTTACCTGGCAGTGTTATTAAGTTTATTGCCCTTGCTCGCCGCGAAATTCATTCCGCTCTTCCAACCCGATTATCAAATCTTCTTTTTGGGATTATCGTACATCACCTTCCGAAGCGTGGATGTAATCATCGGTATTCACGATGGAATGATCGCCTCGCTTCCGCCGATTCAATATCTGACCTTCTTATTGTTCTTCCCCACCATTTCATCCGGACCGATCGACCGCTACAACCGCTTCGAGGAAGACTGGAAGCGCGAGCGGACGCGCACCGAATTCTTGTCCGACCTCGATGGATTCGTTCATCGAGTGTTTACCGGCTTCCTTTATAAATTCATCTTAGCTTCGCTAATTCAACAATACTGGCTCAATCCGTTGGCGAATGCCCACAGCATCATGCACACCGCTTCTTACATGTACGGGTATACATTCTACCTGTTCTTTGACTTCGCCGGTTACAGCGCCTTCGCGGTTGGATTCAGTTATTTGTTCGGCATCCACACGCCGGAAAATTTCAACCGCCCGTTTCTTGCGCGCGACATCCGCGAGTTCTGGAATCGCTGGCACATGAGCCTGTCGTTCTGGTTCCGCGATCACATCTATAATCGTTTCGTCTTTACCGCGTTGAGAAATAAATGGTTCAAGAATCGCTACATCGCTTCTTATGTTGGATATATTCTCACGATGGGATTGATGGGGCTATGGCACGGCACCGAATTGCATTACATCGTCTATGGTTTATATATGGGCGTCCTGTTGGCGGTCACGACCTGGCTGGATCGCCGCTTCAAAGGAAATCGTCTGCTCAACAGCAAGGCTTTCATTTGGCAAGCCGCGTCCATTTTGATTACCTTCCATCTCGTTGCGATTGGATTATTGATTTTCTCTGGACGATTATTTTAACTGAATGCAAACCCAACCCTCAGAAATTTCGCGTCGAAGCCGATTGATCGAAGTCGCCGCGCTTTTTCTACGGCTGGGATTCACCGCCTTCGGCGGTCCCGCCGCGCATATCGCGATCATGCGCAACGAGGTCGTGAAGCGACACAAGTGGGTTACCGACCAGGAATTTCTCGATCTCTTCGGCACGGCAAATTTAATTCCCGGCCCCACGTCAACCGAAACGGCAATTTATCTGGGTTATCGCCGCGTCGGTTGGATGGGACTCGTTCTGGCTGGCGCCTGTTTCATCTTGCCGGCAATGTTGATCGTGATGATATTAAGTTGGGCATATATTCGTTATGGCACAACGCCTTGGGCAAGCGGCATCCTGTACGGCATCATGCCAGTGGTGATGGCAATCATCGCTCAAGCGTTATGGGGATTGGGAACGAAAGCGGTGAAGAACTGGCTGACTGGCGTCATTGGGGTGTGCGCGGTGATCCTTTACATGCTCGGCATAAACATCCTCATCATTCTTTTAGCCGCTGGCTTGATCGTCATGCTCGGCGAAAATTTTTCAAGAATAAAAATGATACCGATGCTTGGGCTTCTTCTGCCGCTCGCCGGATTAAATCTATTAACCTTCTCCACTCCATTCAACTTGACTCTATTATTTCTCAACTTCCTCAAGATCGGCGCGACGTTATACGGAAGCGGCTATGTTTTGCTTGCATATCTGCGCTCCGACTTCGTTCTCCGCCTCGGCTGGCTGACCGATAAACAATTGATCGACGCGATTGTCATCGGTCAGATCACGCCAGGGCCGGTGTTCACCACCGCAACGTTTATTGGCTATTTGCTTGGTGGCATTCCCGGTGCGCTGATTGCCACGCTTGGAATTTTTCTGCCCTCATTTATTTTTGTTGGCATCAGCGGATTTTTCATCAAATGGATTCGGAATTCCGTATGGGCATCAGGTTTTTTGGATGGAGTCAACGCCGCATCACTCGGACTGATGCTGGCGGTTTCCATTCAATTAGCTTCGACCGCTCTGATTGATCCCATTACGATTGCCGTTGCCTTGATTTGTCTCATCATCCTGATTCGATTTCAAACCAACTCGACCTGGCTGATCGCAGGCGGCGCATTGATTGGATTGTTCCACACCATATTTTAGGGGCAGAGCAATGCTCTGCCCCTCTGTTTTGAATCAAAAAATCTTATTTCTCTGCCAGCACGAACTCACCAAATGCAATCATGATGAACGTGGCGATCAATGCCAGAATCCACGTCACGCCTGCGAACATCTCGGTTTGAGATTCGCGTTGCTCCACTTCGCGCATATTGCGTCCCGCCATGACAAAGCCATTATTGTATGGCAACACCACGGATGCAATCCGAACATCCGCATTCGGCTGCCAGGTCACGCGATTATCCCCGTTTTGTTTGGCGCCATCCAGTGCGCCTTTTGGATAATCAGGCAATTGACCATTCAGCAAACCGGAGCCTGCCATCGCCTTACCATTCGAATCATAAATATCAATGAACGGCGCAAGGCTGCGCGACATTTCAACTTTTGTGCCAGTAATAACTGAGTCAGCTGTTGCACCATTATTCAAGGCATAAGCAGTATCTTCCGCCATTTGAATTTGCGGATCGTTCAATCCCTGCCGAAGCGCTTGCTGCACCGTCGCATAAGCCAACAGACAAAACGCCGATATGACCACCGCAAAAGGAAGCCAGATTCTAATGATGTTCTTTAATTTACTCATAGATGATTCTCCTTTCCAGCTTGAAGTATAAATAATATCGTCTATCATTTGCTTGCAAAGACTCTCGCAATAAAAACAGACTTCGGAAGTCGGCAAGACTTCCGAAGTCTGTCTACAAACGTTTTACTTCTTAGTCTTCGGTTTCTTCTCAGATTGTTCTTCTCGATTCATCACATCCATCACGGCTACCGCTGCGATCTGAACAATGTTATTGACTTCATCGCCGGTCTGCAGCACATGGATCGGCGCGCCCATGCCCAGCAAAATCGGGCCGATGGCTTTGGCTTTGCCAAGCCGCGCCAGCAACTTGTACGCAATATTCGCCGACTCAAGCGATGGGAAGACCAGCACATTCGCATCCTTCACTTTGCTGAACGGATAACGTCCTTCCACGATGTCGGCGACGACTGCGGTATCGGCTTGCATCTCGCCATCCACAGCCAAATCGGGGCGGCGCGTTTTCACCAGTTCAACGGCCTTCCGCACCTTGTCCGAGAGCGGATGTGGCGTGGAGCCAAAATTGGAGAAGGAAAGGAACGCCACTCGCGGGTCAAGCTCGAGGCGTTTCGCAAAATCCGCGGCGAGACATGCCGTCTCCGCCAAATCTTCCGCGCTGGGTTCAATGTTGACGGTCGCATCCGTGAATAGATAGACCCGATCTTCGACGATCATGATGTAAACGCCCGCCGCGTGCGTCGTGCCCGGAGCGGTGTGATGAATTTGCAGCGCGGGACGAATGACCGTAGGATAATCGTACGTCAGGCCGCTGACAAAAGCATCCGCGTCGCCCATCGCGACCATGAGCGGACCAAATACATTCGAATCGCGAACCTTCTTATTTGCCCCCGCCATCGTAAGGCCCTTGCGGTTGCGTAGTTCATAATAAGCCGCGGCATATTGATCCAAGCCTTTGAAGTCGGATGGATCAATAATCTCAGGCTTATAATCCAACCCCAAAATATTCAACTGCTCTTGAATGATGGATGGACGGCCAATCAGAATCGGTGTGCCGATGCCATCCTCTTTGACTTGATGCGCGGCGCGAATGATCTTCGGCTCTTCGCCTTCCGCAAATGCGACCCGCTTCTTTCCGCCCGATGAGCGGGCTTTGTTCTGGAAGAAGTAACGCACCTGCTCGCCTTTTCCCTGACGATATGCAAGTTGTTCGCGATATTCATCAATGTTAATTGCCTTGCGGGCAACGCCCGTTTTCATCGCCATCTCGGCAACCGCAGGCGATTCCCATAATAATACGCGCGGATCGAGCGGCTTGGGAATGATATATTCCCGCCCAAACTTTAAACTATCCACGCCGTATGCGCGCAGAACAGAATCCGGGACATCTTCCTTTGTCAACGCGGACAGCGCCTTCGATGCCGCAAGTTTCATGTCATCGTTGATGGCTTTTGCGCGCACATCCAGCGCGCCGCGGAAGATGAATGGGAAGCCAAGCACGTTGTTGATTTGATTTGTATAATCCGAACGTCCGGTAGCGATGATCAGATCCTTGCGGGCCTCCTTTGCCAGATCGGGATTAATTTCCGGATCAGGATTCGCCATCGCAAACACAATCGGATCTTTGGCCATCGACTTGACCATTTCAGGCGTCAATACGTTGGCAACCGAGAGGCCATAGAAGACGTCGGCGCCGCGCACTGCATCAGAAAGCGTACGTGCCTCGGTCTCGACCAGGAAGCGTTCCTTATATTTATTCATACCTTCCGTGCGGCCTTTATACACAACGCCCTTGCTGTCGCACAACATGATATTTTCCCGTTTCACGCCCCAGCGAATCGCAAGCTCCGCGCAGGAAATGGCGGACGCTCCGGCGCCTGAGATCACCAATCGAATCTCGCTGTGTTTCTTGCCGACAATTTCAAGCGCGTTCGCCAGGCCGGCAGAAGAAATGATTGCGGTGCCGTGCTGGTCGTCATGAAAGACGGGAATATCGAGCATCTTCTTCAATTCTTCCTCGATGTAGAAACATTCGGGCGCTTTGATATCTTCGAGGTTGATTCCGCCAAACGTCGGTGCGATGGCCGCTGCAACTTTGATGATCTCGTCTGGATCGTGCGAATTGACTTCAATATCGAACACATCCACATCAGCAAACTTCTTGAACAGAACGCCCTTCCCTTCCATGACCGGCTT
>PLNY01000287.1 GCA_003141915.1 Anaerolineae bacterium
TTCCAATTTGAATCCAATTTTGCGGATCAATTCCCTGGCCGACCAGCACGCGGTAGCGGTCGAAGTCCGTACCGGCGGCTGTGCCTTTAATTTGCACCTTTCCATTTACATCGGCAAACAACGCGGGCGCGGTGATATTGACATCAGGGTTGACCTGTGACGGCTGGATCGCATCATATGCGGTAGGTGCCATCGGCACGTTGGCGGATTTTGCCCAGTCTTGTGCCTCGGGCGGAATCATCATAAAGACTTTGTTCTCGATCAATTGCGGCGGCGTGAATACCGTGGCAAGATAACCGGTCTCGCTGTTCACAGTGAAGGTTTGATACAGGTTATCCAATTGAACCGGCTCGTTGCCATTCAGGAAAACTTCACTGACGATGGATGGACAATTTTTCGTGGGCAACAAACCGGATGGATCGCACACATCCATCGTTGTGATTCCCGCGGGCGCGGACCAACCCCGCGGCGGAATCGATTGAGAAGCGGTTTGAATCAACGCGCTCCACAAGCCGATGGAAAGCTGAGGCGAAAGGCGCAGTGAATCATGCGCATGATTCGCCGTCCATACGGCGACCAGCCTCGAAGGAGTATAACCAATCGTCCAAAGATCATGGCCGTCGGAAGTCTGACCGTATTTCATTGCCGCGGTCTGTCCGATCTCCGATGAATTCGGATTTCCAAGGCTCGGCCAGCGCGCGCCCTCATCGCTCAATATGTTGTTGATGAGATAAGCCAACTGCGGCGTGGTCACCGGCTGGGCCTGCGGGTTGCTTTGATCGAGCCAAACGGAATGATCCTGCCCCTCGACGCGCAAGACCGTTATCAGGCCGGGTTGACCGTAACGCACGCCCTGCGCGGCGAATATTCCATACGCCGAAGCCATATCCAATATGTTAAAGGAATTGCCAGCGAGTCCAAAAGAAGATTCGGTTCGCTGGATGGCATCGCTTCCCATTTGATTTGCGATGGCTGTGGCAGGGACGAGATAATCATTAACCAACGCAACGCGTGCGCGGATAGGACCGTGAAATTGTCCGTCGGGATTTTGCGCGTTGCCAGTGGATGGAATATCCCAGACCAAAGAGGCCGGACTCATGCCGCGTGTGAACGCGGTGAGATAAACAAACGGTTCCATCAGCGAGCCGGGATCGTGCGCCGTTAAATAAGCGGTCTCATCACCTCGCAGCGTTTCACCGACTACCGCGAGGATTTGACCCGACTCCGGATCGGTGATCATCGCGCTGGCCGATGGCTCGGAAAGAATCGTTCCGGGCGGCAGGGATGGAAGCAGTTGCGTTGCATTGCACGGCGCGGTTGGATCAGGTGTGTTCGCCAGACGATGAACATAAACCAGCGTCACGCAGGATGCCTGGCTTTGCAAATCATAATCAAGCGTTGTGATGATGTTCAAGCCGCCGCGTTCGATTCGTTCGCGGGTAAATTGCTGATCGAGTTCATTGATGGCGAGGTCGATGAACGCCGGAGCAAAAGCATTCTTCGATTCGGGAATCGGCAAATTAGGAACTGAAAACTGATTAAGAACCGTTGTCGCATCTTGATCCGAAATCAACTTGAGGATTTGCATCGCCTTGATGGTTTCTTTGCCGCGCTGCAGGGCAAGGTCGCGCGCATCGAACGGATTCAAACTCGGCGATTGACTTATCGCAGCCAGCACTGCGGCTTCCGCAGGAGTCAGTGCGAAGGCGGAGGCGCCGAAATAAAGCTGTGCGGCTGAGTCCGCGCCAAAAGCGTAATGACCGTAATCGGCGGAATTGAGATACCACTCCAGGATTTGACTGCGCCCGTATTTGGCTGTGATCTGCGCGGCGAGGATTCGTTCGCGGACGGCGCGTTGAATCGTCGGCGGTTCGTTATAGAGCAATAAGTCGGAAACAAGTTTTTGTGCGATGGTCGGATGAATATCCGGGTTTTGCCAGCCATCGAGCGAATATCCGGGGCTTGTCCAAAAATCGGGCTGGGCGATTGCCACCGTCGCCTGCGCGAGAACGTCGGGAAGATGCTGTGGATTTTGCGGGTTGAGCGGAAGATAGCGGCGTGGGGAATCGCTGGCGTTGCCGGACGCAAAAGTGGATAAGAGATGCTGACCGGTGCGGTCATAAATGCGCGTGGGTTGAAGCAAGAGACCGTCCGGCGGGTTGAGCAGAACAGGAAGAAGCTCAACATTTGGGAGATTGCTGGTCAGGCTTGCATATGCCAACGCGGTGAACAGAATCAACAGCGCCAGCAGGAATGAAATGATGATGCCAAGTCCAATGCCGCCCATTTGAAAGCGTGTGGCACGAGCGCGGCGTTCATCGGCGCGGCGGGCGCGTCGGCGTTGGACGATGGATTGGGTTTGCGGCATAAGGGAATTAAACCACGAAAGCGAGAAGTTAATCCACAGATTTCGCAGATTGCGCAGATGGGATATTTAAAAAAGAAAATCTGGGAAATCTATATAATCTGCGGATGAAAACGTTAGATTATTCTTTCAATAAATCGCCGAGCCATTCTTTGATGTTCGGCTTATCAGACTTGATGTTCATGTCGCTTTGCACGGTATCATTTTGTCCGCTGATGAGAACAAGATGGCTTCTATTCTCCAGCCAAATTTCGGTCATCCAAACCGGAAGGAAATTGAGCCGGAATGAATCGATGGTCATGTTTGCGGACGAAGTGGAAATCAATTTTATGAGTCCGGCTTTGCTGGGTAAGTCGCGCTTGACCAAGCTCAGTGTTTGACTGCGCGCATCTAACGACGCGTCCGCCATTGGAATATCATAAAGTTCAGCAGGCCAATCTGACAAATAGCGCGGATCATAAGATTGAACGGTTTTCAAATCAAAGGTCGGGATCAGCCGCACGAATTGAGCCGAACATTTTCGGCTGGCTGGAATCGGGACATCGTGAATCAGCAACGGATAGTTATCATGGACTTCTATCAATTTTGGCTGTCTTCTTCCAAAACCGATGTCGGATTCATCAACCACCTCGCCCGTATAATCAATCGCGCCGCCGAGATCGAACGTCCACAGCGGGAGATAAAGTCCGCGCGGTTGCTCCACCTGCTTCTCTGGTTTGATTTGATTTCCTTCCACCCACTTGATCAACAGTTGGACTGCATGCTTCTGATCAAACGCAAATGGAACGATTCCATCGGGTGCAATCAGGTCTTTTGATTTTTCCAAATTGATGACATGCGGTGAACCGCAATAAACACAAACAGCGGAGAGTTGATCCGGCGGCAGGATGAATTGAGCGCCGCATCCCTGACATTGAAAGACTTGCTCATTTAGCGGTTTATCATGACCGCGCGAAGTTGCCATGGCAACGATGAAATCTTCCTGCTTGGTCGGCGCTTGAGTATGGAGCGATTGATTGCGCGAGCAATATTCGCAGACCAAGGATTGACCATCAGGCGCAAACGTCATGCGACCGCCGCATTTGGGGCACATAAATCTTTGCGCGTCGGTCTGCGACAAATGATCGGGCGCGGCGGGCAATGCATCGGGATCCACGATTTCATCGGGTTTGATTTTGCCATCGAGGATGGCCAGCGCGCGGCGAGCGCGGGCATGTTGCAAATCGTTGGATAAACAATTCTCCAATGCCTTGCGCTTCTCCACCGGATCATCTGTAACCTGACTCAACTGGAACCAGGCTTCCGCCATGACATCGTGGTCACTGCTCATGTAAGTGGCACGGTCGAAGTAACGGCGGGCCGAATCTTTATTTCCCGCCCTGGCTTCGATGATGCCGCTTTTCAAAAGTTCCTTGCCATAATCATCGGCTATGTTATCGTCGAACAAAACCTGACCGTAATTTGTGCTCATTATTTTTTATTTCTCACCATCGCGTCGGTCATCTTTGCGATGCGCACCATATATTCCACATCATGCACGCGGACAATATCCGCACCGCGCGCAATGCCAATGGCAATTGCGGCGGCGGTGCCTTCCAATCGCTGGCCGGGAGGTAAGTCCAAAGTGTAACCGATGAACGACTTGCGCGAGGGCCCAAGCAAAACCGGAAAGCCCAGCGCGCGGATTTCATCAAGACGGTTAATCAGCTCGAGGTTGTGTTCCACTTTTTTACCGAATCCAATTCCTGGGTCAAGGATGATGCGCTCATCAGAAACACCCGCTTCACGCGCCATCGTTACACTGTCCATCAGTTCGCGTTTCACATCTTCGATCAAGTTTTCATATTCCGCGCCAATATAGGCATTGCCCAATTGTGCGCGCACTTCTACGCTGGCAGGGTTGCTTCGATTGTGCATCAGGATCACGGGACATTTGGATTTCGCAACAACATGTTTCAATTCGGGATCAGCGCGCAATGCCCAAACATCGTTGATAATCTGCGCGCCTGCATTCAGCGCTTCTTCAGCAATGAGAGCTTTACACGTGTCAATTGAAATCAATGTATCAGGGGATTCTTTAACAATGGCTTTGATAACGGGAATGACACGCCGCCTCTCTTCCTCGACGTCAACCGGCTGTGAGCCCGGACGAGTAGATTCTCCACCGATATCCAATATCGCTGCCCCGGCGCTGACAAATCTTTTTGCCTGTTCAAGAGAGACTTCAACCGAATCGCCTTTGGCAATGATGCCGTCGCCTGAAAAGCTATCCGGCGTGACGTTGAGGATGCCCATCACATAGGTGCGGCTTCCCCAATCGAAACTATGATTGCCAACCTTTAATGGACTCATAATAACCAAATCTCAAATGTCATTGCGAGGAGGCCAGAATGGCCGACGTGGCAATCCCATGTTTTCATACAATCTTTTGTTCGAAGGTTAGATGAGATTGCTTCGGGCTTCGCCCTCGCAATGACATCCGATTATGCAATCTGATCGAGCGGACGGGCAAGCCACGCTTCGGCTTCTTCAATTTTGGTGAAGATCTTCAGCGCCGCGGCAGTTTCGGGCAGGGCGAGAGACGCAATGGTCCGAATTGCGCCTGCGACCTTTTCATCTGCCACCACCACGGCCAGACGAATGTTGCGCGCCGATGGATCGCTGTTTACTTCCACGGCGGCGCGAATCGCTTTTTCTGAAATGTCTTTGACTGCGCGTACATCGTAAAGATTGCGCGTCAGACGATCCGAGCCGAGCAGATGCTCCAATGCGAAATCATGCCATTCGCGGAGGGTGGCCTCGGATAAATCGCTGAACGTGAGGGTCATCCCGCCATCCGCGCGGCGGACAACATTCAGGCCCACACCGGGTTTGGCTTTCCAGTTGAGAGGTTTGAGATCAGTCATGAGTGCCTCCATCTTTACCGCGATTATATACTATTTGTAAGGATGAATATCATCCATGTTCACGCCCGCCAATAATTCTTTGATCGTTTTCTTCAAAACTGGATGAATAAAATCGGGAGCAATATCCGCAAGTGGGACAAGCACGAAAGCGCGTTCATGCAAACGCGGATGAGGAATGGTCAACGATTCGGATTCAAGAATGAGATCATTGTAGAAGAGGATATCGATGTCGATGAGACGCGGAGCCCAGCGAAAAGATTGCTCGCGTCCAAGCTGGACTTCAAGCTGCTTGAGGCGCTTCAGCAGCGACTCCGGCTCGAGGGCTGTTTCGCACTTAACTGCCATATTGAGGAAGGCTGGCTGAGTCTCATAGCCCCACGGCGGCGTCTCATAGACTTTTGATTCGGCGAGGACTTTGATTTCGGGAGATAACGCTTCCATCGCCGCGCGCAGATTGGCGGGACGATCACCAAGATTTGTTCCAAGCGCGAGATAAACGATGGACATCTTTTAACCACGAAGGACACAAAGAG
>PLNY01000371.1 GCA_003141915.1 Anaerolineae bacterium
TATGATTTCTTCAAAAGCGGACCTGGTTATAGCGCCAAGGATCAAGATAGCGGCCTGTAAACCCATTATGATTTTTGAAAGCCAGGTCATTGGACCTGGCTTTTTATGTTCATTAAACTTTTTGGTGAACGTATGATTTCTCTTACTTCTAAAATATTGCATTGTTTAGCCTTTGTGATTTTGGCGTTTTCTTTTTTGGCTTGCAGGCTGACCATTCAAACATCGAATGCAACAGGCACGCCGACGCCGTCAGAGTCCTTGCCGGTCAAATCTGCAACCGCCACATTTCAAAGCGCTGCTACTCCAACTTATGCGGCGCATCTAACAACTCCGACGGTTGCAACCTCATTGACGCCTACTCTGCCGCTGGTAACGGTCACCGCAATAAACGGGAACTTGTATATTCGCCGCGGCTCCGGCTCGGACTTCAATCCAATCAGCGTGCTTATGCAGGGACAAACGGTGACCGCTTCAGGCCGGGATATTTTGAACGAATGGCTTTATATCCCGATTCCATCTGANNAAAATTCGGTTGGGTTTCGACTTTAACCATTTATTCCTCGATCAGCGGAAATACTATGGAATTACCCATTGTGAATAGTGATTTGGCCGTACCGGCTTTTATGCAAAATTGCAGTACGGATAATATGGTTGTATGGCCGGCAGGCGTGATCATTCCGCCATTTGATCAATTTCCAGATAATGTTGTTCAATTTGATCCCGGCGAATACTTGGTTCAGGATTATGATAAGGGAAATAGCAGCCCCAATGGTACTCAAGGTATCGCCGTTGATTTAAAAGAGGGAGATCAGTATCAGATTCTTGGTGTGGGAGCCGCTCGGCATAAATGCCCGGAAGGGCAGTGAATTTGACTTATGGCGTGACGGCTGATTTCAAAAGTTGAGTTCCAATGCCTTCTGCGCTAGCCGGGGAATTTCCTTCCAATAAAATAACTGCAACGAGCGGCGTTCCTTTCCAGTTGGGTAACGTTCCGCCCAAATACCATGAAGATGAATCTGTGCGATAGTTTCCGCTACTGGTCCATTCCCAGAATGGCTGGTTTTGAATTGCCAACTGATCGGCAAGATGATCTGCTATCGCCGCATTGAAGGCTTCTGTTGATTGATCCAGCGCGGGCAGGATAATCCATCCTTGTTGTGGTGTGCTGACGGCAAGCACGATGCGCGGCGCAATCCGAAAGCCGTGATTGCTCAATGTCCCTGCCGCAATGCTCATTTGCAATGGGCTGACTCGCAATTGATTGATTTCACCGCGTTGTGCGGCCCCGGCCACCGGCATACGGATTTGCGGAGATGTGTAAAAGCCGAGGCTATCGAACAAATTTATTTTCTGTTTATCGTTGATTCCGCTTGCCAGGTTGAAAATGTTAAGAAAAGGCGCGACAGCCGAACCCGGTGGATACGTTCCTTGCACGGCGCGGTTGATCAACGGGGTGTTTGGATCTTGAGCGAGCGACGCGCCGATCTCATCTAATTGGTTTGGATCGTAGGTTGGCTGAGATGCCATGACCAAAATCTCGCCTGTCTGCGCGTTCATCAAAATGGCCGCGCCTTTATTATTTCCCAACAATTGATCAGCTTGTTTTTGCAATTCGAGATCGAGACTCAGCCTCACGTCCAGACCCGGAGGCGGCGTGCCATAAAGAAGATGATCCCACCAGATGAGGCTCTCCGGATTCCCTTGCAGGCCGCGTAAGTAATTATCGAGACTCGCTTCCAGTCCGGCTTGACCGTAGGTGGGATGAGTGTAGCCGGTAATCGGCGATAGGTTCGGATAAAGATAAACCCGATGGTATGTGCCGCTTTGACCCTCCGTCATATCAATGGGCTCGTTATTGCGGTCGAGGATATTTCCGCGCGGCACATACCGATCTGAGATTGCGAGACGCGGATTGTCGGTGCGCGAGAGCAGGTCGGGGCCGCGCAAAACGGCCCACCATGAATTTGCAATCAATGTGGTAACAACGCTGAATCCTAATAAGCCGATCACAAAATAATATGGGCGGGGTGTTGTTAACACGGCAGGCTTGTTCTCCGCTTGATTGCTTATGATGAGTAAAAGTCCGAGGGCAACAAACGTGGTCAATAACGAGGAACCGCCATAAGAGACGAAAGGCAGTGTGACTCCTGTTAATGGCAGGAGGCGCAGGTTGCCGCCAATGATTAGCAACGTCTGAATGCCAAGATATGCACAAAGCCCTGCGGCGAGGATGCGGCGGAATTGATCCGGGGCGCGGAACGCGGCACGTAGACCCCGCGCGAGAATCAGGCTGATCACGATGATGAGCGCGGTTGTTCCCAGTAAACCGGTTTCTTCAGCGATCGCGGTAAAGATAAAGTCGGATTGCGCAACGGGCACAAGCGTTGGACTGCCCAAGCCCGGGCCTCGCCCGATCATGCCTCCGTTGGCGATTGCCAGTAGCGATTGAACGATTTGATAGGAGTGCCCGCTTGGATCTGCCCACGGGTTGAGCCATGCGAAAATTCTTTCGCGCACCACATCAATAAAGAAATAACCAATGAGTCCAGCCAGGGCAAGTATTACAACGGTTGCAAGCAGAACTCGGCGTTTGCCTGTGGCTAAGTAAAGAATGACGGTATAAATCAAAATGAATACGGACGCGGTGCCCAGGTCGCGTTGCGCCAGCAACAGGAGAATCGCTAAACCGATGACGAATAAAGTGGGGAGGAGCAGTGGAAAGAATCGCAGGCGAATGGTTAAACGATCGCTCAAGTAAGCGGAGAGATATATAACGAGCAGAAGCTTAAGCGGTTCAGACGGCTGGATGTAAACACTGCAACATCCGAGCCAGCGGTGGGCGCCAAAACCTTCCGGGTTTGTGCCGAGTAAAATCGTAAGCGCGGTAAGGAGGAGTCCGCTGGTGAGAAGGATGTATTTGTAGCGTCGAAGAATGGATAGATCGGATGGAAGATAAGAGATCGCAATCAGGATAATGGCGCTGATTGTCAGCCAGATCGTCTGCCGAATCCCAAAAGCGGAATCAAGACGCCAGATGGTCAGCATTCCCCAGCCGCTTAAGAGCGCCGAGAGTGGTAGAAGAAATGGATCGCGGTTGGGAAGCTGCTTTCGTGTGAAACGGTCGGCGAGAAAAAAGAGCGCGGCCCAAATTGCAAAGCCGATCCAATGCGACCAGTGATAGGAAACATTCCACGTCCGTTCTCGAACGGCAGGGGACAACGTTAGAATGGCCGAATATAGAAAAAGAAAAACAGCCGCCACAATCAAGAGGCGGCTTTGGCGCTGGTCAATCGGAGAAGCGGACCCATCTAACACGATATCGGATTATATATATTTCTTGACGAGCAGATTTAATTTTTTGCCGGCTTCTTTTGAAATGCTTTTGTGTTGCGTGATGATCGCATTGGCAAGCGCGTGGTCGCAGTCGCAAGCGCGCTCGGGTTTCATGTTGCGGACAAAATGATGGATGGCTTCCTGCGCGATGGCTGTGTTCTTGTTCAAAGTTTGGACGACCATCTCCACAGTGACCGGCGTTTCGCTGACATGCCAGACATCGTAGTCGGTGACATGAGCCATGGCGGCATAACACATTTCGGCTTCGCGCGCCAGGAATGCTTCCGGCGCGGCCGTCATGCCGATGATGGACATTCCCCAAGCGCGATACACGTTCGATTCGGCTTTTGTGGAAAAGCGCGGCCCTTCAATCGTGATGAACGCGCCTCCACTGTGAACGGTTGCGTTCGCGGCGCGAGCCGCGTCCTCGAGCTGCTTTGAGAGGTCCATGCAAAATGGATCTGCCACGCCAACATGTACAACCAATCCATCGCCAAAAAAAGTGTGCCGACGATTTTTTGTATTATCGTAAAGCTGATCGGGGATGACAATGTGGCCGGGCATGTAGTCTTCGCGCAGTGAACCGCAGGCGCTGATGCTGATGACGCGTTCGACGCCAAGCGATTTCAAAGCATAAATGTTTGCGCGATATGGAACATCACTTGGCATGATGTGATGTCCGACTCCGTGCCGGGCAAGGAATGCCACACGTTGATTCTCCAATGTGCCAACCACGACCGGCGCGCTAGGCAGACCGAATGGTGTTTCGATTTTATATTCTTTTGTGGCTTTAAGGCCGTCCATGTTGTACAGGCCTGAACCGCCGATAATCGCAAGCTTGATTGCTTCTTCCATAATTAATTGAGCCTCACAATCGTTGTGTCGGCGAACTGGATACATCGCCGTTCATGCTGACGATCACTTTGGTCTTCCCACATTGGATTTCATCGTCTGAAGTAAGAACAGTTGGCACGGTTAATTTTTCCTTGTTCAATTTTGTTCCGTTTGTGGAACTTAAATCCTCAACCCACCATTGGTTGTGATGATAACTTAATCGCGCATGCTGAGCCGAAGTGGATTCATCGTTGATTGAAATATCACATTCAGGATTTCGTCCAAGAATGATTTCGGATTTGGAAAATGTCCGGGATGCGAGAATGCGGTTCCGGGTCCGGACCTCGAGGCGGATTGCCGGAAATCTGTGCGCTAATGCACCTTGTGCTTCCTGTCTTAAATCCAGCCATATCGTCCACAATGCCCAGCCTAAAAAAATATAAACAGCCGCGGCCATCAACAGCCGAAGTGCCAAAACTATAAATCCACTCATTCCTTTTTACTTGTTGGAGGCATAGTCTTTCTTAAGATGGCCGTTTGACGTTCAGCGCCTAGCGAATCAGGCAACTTTGTATCTGCCAGATCTAGCCGCGGCGGGGGATTGTCTTGGCCATAGATCAGCACCGCGCCGGCCAGCGATACGACATCTCCCGGATAGAGCACGCTTTGGCTGGTTCGTTGTCCGTTGATGAATGTTCCGCCGGTTGAATTCAAATCGAAGATTACATATTGTCCTTTGATTGCGCGCAGCTGCGCGTGGTTGCGGGAAACGCGTGGGTCATCGATCACAAGCGTATTATCCAACCGGCGGCCAATGCTGATTTTAGATATAGTGAGCGGAAATACCTTTACACCCTCGATAATCAGGAACGCGTTTTCAGGCACGGTATTATCTTCCACGATGTTGTCTTCTGGAGCAGCGGATGTATTTTGTGTGTCTTCCACAAGATTCTCGCTTGATGTAACGCCATAGTAGGGTGTCAAAACAAAAACTTCCTCACTCTTTTTTTGGGGTAGGAGGCATAGTCTTTCTTAATATAGCGGTTGGACGTTCAGAGCTCAACGAATCAAATGGGGATGTAGTTGCCAGATCGGGCCGCGGCGGAGGATTATCCTGACCATAGATCAGCACCACGCCGGCCAGCGATACGACATCTCCCGGATAGAGCACGCTTTGGCTGGTTCGTTGTCCATTGATGAATGTTCCGCCGGTTGAATTCAAATCAAATATCACATACCGCCCTTTGATTGCGCGCAGCTGCGCGTGGTTGCGGGAAACGCGCGGGTCGTCCATCGCAAGCGTATTATCCAACCGGCGGCCTATATTAACTACAGGAGTTCGGAGCGGAAATACCTTTACACCTTCGATAATCAGGAACGCATTTTCAGGCATGGTATTATCTTCCATGCTGTTTTCTTCTGGATCGGCGGATGTATTTTGTGTGTCTTCCATAGAATTCTTAACCTGATGTGACGCCAGCACATTTATGTCATCAAGTGAAAGGCTGGCGTCTGTGGTGATCGTGATGAAAGGCGGAAATTCAAATTTTAATCCAGCATCTTGGGCGGTAGTTTTTATAATATCGGTGAGAGTTTCCTGTAAATGCGGCTCTTGCCACTGTTCCACGGCGGCAGACGGGATAATGAACGTGTAAACATTCGGGGCGATCCGGACCCCATTGGGTTTCGTGATCGTATTCTCTTTAATGACAGTGGCAAGTTTCTGAACGATCAAGCCCTCGGTATTTCTTCCAATCAGCGCATCGGCTAACCGTAGTTCGATAAGGGATTGTATACGTGTTTCTATTTCTTCAAGATTCATTTTTCAATCCTTATCTTGCCGCACAACATGATTGTAGATGCAATGGGAATTATCCGCAAGAGGACATGATAATTTACCTTCAACTTTTGAGTGCGGCTCCGCAGTTAGGACATTTTATTTCGCTGAGTTCTACTACAAATCCGCAGTTTGGGCAAGTCCTTGGCTGGGATTTTCCCAATGGCGCGCCGCATGCAATGCAATCTCCTTCGCCGACCGGATTTGCCGTACCGCAATATTCACAAACAACGCGGTTCCGTCGCTCGGAAAGCTGCTGGCTGGCACCAGTCACTTGAACCGCTTGATTGATGATAGACCAAACATGCTCGGTGAGTTGCAGGTTTTCCACATCCTGGGCAATATCGTCGAGACGGCTGATGATGCTGAACGGGTTTTGCAATGCAGCAACCACTGTCCAACCCAAAGAGGTTGCAGTGCCGAGCCATTCCTGTTGCCCGATCTGAATCATAACCCCATCAGCTACTTTTTGAATGCTCACTGTCAGCGCGGTTTGGCCCCCCGAGGCCGCGCCCGGACGAGTTCCGATTTGAACCGCCAGGTTATCCGCCTGCCCAAGAATTTGAGCGCGCACGTTGCCTCGGTTGAATTCAGCCAATAATGCCTGTGCAAGGTCTGATGGATTTAAATCACCGTGATAAATTTGCCGGTCCATGTTTTCGATTATAATCTTTAAATGATTTTTCTTTCAGGTAGTATAACGAAATGAAACGGCTTTGGTTTCGACTCTCTTTATGGATCACAATTCTCGCCTCTGTTCTCGGACTGGTGCTGGCTGTGCCGGCCGCGATTTCTGTCCGCGCTCAAGCTGTTTCCACACCAACGATGAGCGGTAACTATATTACCAATACCTATACAACCGAGCCGTTTGTCAACGTTCGCGCTGGTCCGAGTTCGGTTTATTACGGAAACCCGATAGGCGAATTACCGGTTGGCGCAACTGCTCCTGCCTTGGCAGTAACATCCGGTCGTGATTGGATTGAAATTTCTTTTTCTTCAGGGCCAAATGGCACGGGATGGGTTTATGCTCCGTATGTAACTTTGACTGGTTCTCCGCCTATCATTGAACCTCCTCCAACGTTTACGCCCATAGTAGTTTCGACGATTGATCCGGCCATCATTGCCACTTTCAGTCTTAAACCAACGGAAACGCGTTTGCCAACATTTACGCCGCCAGCCCCGCTGGTCATTCCGACTTTTCCTGTTTCTCCCGTTGAAACTTCGCCCCACTTTCCTTTTGGATTTGTCATCATTGGTTTAGGCATCATAGGGTTATTAGGAATTGTTATTTCCATTGTGGGTCGCCGCTAATGCGTTCTCGCAAGGTCTTTGCTTTAAGTGTTCTTGCCTTAGCAGCTATTCTGTTGGCAGTGCTTAATGTTCCCGCGCCAATATTCGTCTATGCTCAACAGCCAACCGGTTCTATTCCTACGGTGACCGGCACGCCTTCCGGTCCTATTGTCACTGTTTATGAGAACATTGATCAGGTTGATGTTTATGCCGGGCCAAGTAGTTACGATTATCCCGCTGTTGGTGTGATGCTTGCTGGGGAACAAGCCCCGGCGCTTGCACGCGCAGAAGGTCTGGACTGGATCGAAATTCAGTATTTTGGCATACCTAGTTCAATTGCATGGATTTATGCGCCGTATGTCTCGCTTACGAGCGGTTCCAATTTACCGAACATCCCCGTTCCTCCTACGCCGACACCGGCATCCACTCCAACACTTAATCCAACGCTGGTTGCGGCTTTGATCCCGGCGGTGACATCAACGCGTTTATCTACCTTCACGCCGCCTGCTCCGATTGCTTTGCCCACTTTTGTTGATGAAACGCATCGTCCGAGCTCGATACCTCTTGGCTTAGTAATCGTAGGTTTTTTATTTATTGGAGGTTTGGGTGTAATTATTTCATTTTTANNGACCGGACTTTTGTCCGGTTTTTTTCTTATACCCTAATTGCCGCAAGAACAGGAACCACCGCAGGCACATTCGCCTTCGCTGTGTTCATGTGTATGAGCGCTGGGGCTGTCCACGATAAAGCCTGCGCCGCGGTCTGGATCGTTCACAAAGTCAATATGGGCGCCGCGAAGATAGTCAATGGAAACCTCATCAACAACAACTTTCGTGCCATTTGCATCGAAGGTTGTATCTTCATCGCGAATATTATTTTCAAGCGCCATGCCAAAATTTACTCCGCCGCAGGAGCATCCGCCATTGGCAACAAAAATGCGCAAGGCATAGCCTTCGAGTTTTTTCTCGCTGATAATATTGCTTATTGCATTGGATGCTGCAGGGGAGACAGTTATTGTTTGGATATCAAGTTCTTCTAACATTTTCTTCTCCAGTTACAAGTAAATTTGACCTATCTTATCAGAATATATATCTGTTGTCAACTTCAGCCATCGGTTTTTGAATTCTTGACATAAACTGTTTGCGCCTGTACAATCTGATTTCAATAGGCTTGAACCTATATTCTAATTTCCTTCGGGAGGATATACCCCATATGTATGCAATGCAAGGACTTACTCCTCTGGAGGCAATCGCAATTTGGACCGTGCTGGGTATTGCCATTATCGGCCTCTTATATGCGCTTTTCCTCCGCTCACAAATCCTGCGTGAAGATAAAGGCACTGAAAAAATGCAGGAGGTCTGGAACGCGATCAAGTTGGGTGCCGATGCTTACCTACGTAAGCAGTTTAAAAGCATCTGGCCGCTGATTATCGTCTTGGCGTTCGCGCTTTTCTTTTCGGTTTATATTGTTCCTCCATCAGCTGAAGCCAGTCAATGGCATTGCATAGCAATACAAAAGGTTGATGTAAACAATGCTGATGCGATCCAAGCTTGTCTGGCTACGATGACGCCGGAGGGAAATCCAGGCGCTTATCAACAAGTGCAATTACTGATTGGCCTTGCGCGGGCAATTGCCTTTATTATGGGCGCAGGCTTTTCCCTTACGGTCGGACAACTTGGAATGCGTATGGCGATTGAGGGGAATGTACGCGTGGCTGCGGCTTCCAAAAGATCGTTTGCCGATGCGCTCCGGATCGCCTATCGCGCGGGCACCATCACGGGGATGTTAACGGATGGCTTGGGCTTGCTCGGTGGCACCATCATAATTATCATCCTGGGCATTGCCGCGCCGGATGCTTTGCTTGGCTTTGGATTCGGCGGTACGCTTCTGGCGCTCTTCATGCGTGTGGGCGGCGGCATCTTTACCAAAGCCGCGGATGTCGGCGCAGACTTGGTCGGTAAGGTGGAAGCCGGCATCCCGGAGGATGATCCGAGAAATCCCGCCGTGATCGCGGATCTCGTTGGCGATAACGTGGGTGATTGCGCGGGAATGGCCGCCGATATTTTCGAGTCTTATGAAGTCACGATTGTTGCGGGGTTGATTCTGGGTTTGGCGCTCTGGCATTTGACCGGTCGCCTTGAGTGGATCATCTTCCCGCTTATCGTGCGAGGCATTGGAGTTCTTTCTTCGATCATCGGCACGTATTTGGTGCGTGGTGGCCCGGGCAAGAGCGGTGATGCAATGGCCGCAATCTTCCGCGGCTTCCTATCTTCCGCCGCGATTTCAGCCGTTTTGTTCTTTATTGCGGGTTACTTTTATCTTCAGAATCCTGCTCTGGGTGGATGGTGGCGAACACCCGCCGCTGTGGCAGTTGGCGTTTTACTTGCCATTGTGATTGATCGGTTAACAGAATACTTCACTGGAACCCATGCCGCCCCTGTGAATAACATCAAGAAAGCAGCGGATACAGGTGCAGCGACACTAATCCTGAATGGTATTTCCGTCGGTTTTGAGTCGTCGGTGTGGTCTGTGCTGGTCATTGCGGCTACTATTGTTGCGTCCATTTTCATCTTCGGCACTATTCCCGGTATGGATCCCATAAGCAAAGGCACGTTCATTCTATATGGAGTGGCCATGACCGGTATCGGCATGTTGACTTTGACCGGCAACAACGTCGCCATGGACTCCTTTGGTCCAATCTCCGACAACGCAAATGGCATTGGCGAAATGGCCTGGTCGGAGCTGACGGATAAAAAGACCAAAGATGCCCAGCAGGTACTGTCTGATCTGGATGCGGTTGGCAATACGACCAAAGCCATCACGAAGGGTGTAGCAATTGGTTCGGCGGTCATCGCGGCTGTGGCTTTGTTTGGTTCGTTCATTACCGATGTGTCGAAGATCGATCCAGTTGCTTTGGCGAATGGCATTCGTGTCAGTGTGCCCCAGGTTTTTGTGGGTATGCTGATCGGCGGGGCGCTCCCGTGGCTCTTTTCCTCGTTTGCTATTCAAGCGGTTTCCCGAGCAGCATCATTGATTGTGATCGAAGCTCGCCGACAATTCAAGCTTGGTGTGTTGGATGGCAAGGTCAAGCCGGATTATAAGCAAGCTGTGGCCATTTCAACGACTGCTGCGCAGAAGGAATTGGTCTCTTTAGCGTTGCTCGGCATTGTGACCCCGATAGTGGTTGGTTTGTTACTGCAAGTGGAAGCGCTAGGCGGTTTCCTTGCAGGGATTATCGTCTCCGGTCAATTGTTGGCGGTCTTCTTGAATAACTCGGGAGGTGCTTGGGACAACGCGAAGAAATTGATCGAAGATGAGCCGAAAGATCCAAAGAAGAATCTTGGCAAAGGTTCGGAACGGCACAAAGCCAGCGTGGTCGGCGATACCGTTGGTGATCCATTCAAAGATACGGCTGGTCCTGCGCTCAACCCCATGATCAAAGTGGTCAACTTGGTCTCAGTGATTATCGCACCGATTATAGTTAAGTATGCTGGTGCAACCGGAGCAACCTTGTACATTGTATGGGCTGTCGCAGTTCTTTTGTTGGCTGTCTTAGCCTGGGCAGTGATGCGCTCGAAGGCACCAGCGCCTAGTCTTACTAATTAGTTCAATATGAAAAATATAATAGGCTTCCGCATAGTCGGAAGCCTATTATATTGAGTCGATCCAATCTATATGCTCAATTTAACCGCAGTCAAAAAAATAGCTTACATTTATCTGCTCATCCCATTTATACTTTTTTGCGCGGGATGGCTCAATTGGGTTCCCGCTGTTCTGGTTTGTTTAGTTGTCATTATAGGATTTATTTCAATTTGGCGCACTTTGCCATCCGAGGATTTGATTAGATTTCGGAAAACGGATTTAATTTTGATGCTTGTACTTTTGGGGACATGGGTATTTTTTTCCGGGGTGGGTGGTTATACTTTTCAAAACTGGGATCATCATAGCCGCAATGCTGTTTTCAGAGATCTGATTAATTATCCCTGGCCAGTAATATACCATTTTCAGCCGGATGTATCGGCTCAGTTCGGAATTCCCTCTACGCTTATCATGTCGTATTATTTTGGGTTTTGGTTGCCTTCGGCCGTGGTTGGAAAACTTTGGGGTTGGGGCGCCGCAAATTTCAGTCTGTTTTTATGGGCTTATCTCGGCGTTGCGATGGCAATCATCTTGACNNGACTGCGGCTAAATTAAAAATCTCTTTTTTGAAAACCGCGCTGTTGATCGTTTTCTTTAGTGGAATGGATTTTTTAGGCGCCATCCTGTTTAGAAATATTTCACAATATACCTATCCTTTGCTGTGGCCCCCGATACAACATTTGGAATGGTGGGCAGGGTCATTTCAATATTCCTCTTTTACAACCGATCTCTATTGGACGTACAACCAATTCGTGCCCGCGCTATTAATCATGGCGCTGTTTGTTACATCGTCGAACAGGCGTCCCCTACTTTGGCTGGGAGGAATTTGTTTTTTCTTTTCTCCTTTTCCAGCTCTGGGGATGATTCCTTTTTTCGGAGGAAGCGTTCTAAGTGAGGCCATTGCTTTGTTGCGCAAGGAATCGAATCAAAGATGGTTTATTTCTTTAACGCGTCACTTCCTGACCTTTGAAAATTTTTCCGGTTTAGTATTGGGTGTTGTCTCCGCTCTTTTCTTTACCACGAACCTGGCCGCTCAAACTCGGATTTTCGGCCTGCCCGATTCTGCGGGCATTTATATTATTTTCCTGCTCCTTGAATGTATGTTGATTTGGCTCGTTTTGTTGCCCGCGAACAAGGCCGATTGGATGTGGTATGTGGCAGGCGCTGTTCT
>PLNY01000161.1 GCA_003141915.1 Anaerolineae bacterium
CGCGGGATGGATGCGGCCGTCCACGGTGAGACGGGTAAGTGCGCGCCGAGCAATCTCGCGCCGCACCGAATCAAAACAGGAAATGGTCACCGCTTCCGGCGTGTCGTCCACGATCACGTCCACGCCCGCAGCTTGCTCAAAGGCTTTGATGTTGCGTCCGTTGCGTCCCACAATGCGGCCCTTCATTTCTTCGCTGGGGATCGGCACGACCGATGAAGTCACTTCTGCCACATGGTCGGATGCCACGCGCTGGATCGCGTCCGCGATCAACTTGCGGGCGCGCTTTTCGCCTTCTTCGCGCGCCTCCGCTTCGATCTGGCGATAGATGCGGGCCATGTCGGCGCGCGCTTCTTTTTCGACGGCGGCAAATAATTGTTTTTTTGCATCGTCCTGTGAAAGCTGCGCAATTTGTTCGAGTTTGACGACTTCCTGCTCATACAGTTTTTCCATCTCATTGGTGCGCTTGTCGACCAGGCTTTGACGTTTGTTAAGGTTTTGGTCGCGTTGTTCGATTCNNGGCGCTTGTCGAGTCGCTCCGCTTCCTTGCCCAGTTCGATGCGCCGTTCTTTGATCTCGCTCTCCGAGGCTTGAACGATCTTCGTGGCGCTTTCGCGCGCCTGTGTCTCAATCAGGCGCGCTTGTGAGTTGGCGACCTTTAGAATATTGTCGGCTTTATCCTGCTGGTTTTTTAGAGCGCGTTCACTTTGATTGCGTTGGTAAAAATATCCGGCAACGCCTCCTATCGCTAATCCAACAAGAAGAGCAATGATGATACTGATTGCATTCATGTATTTTCCTCATTATCAAGTTGTTGTTCCGCGTGCGTCTCTTTCCAAATGCGGGATACAACGGACGCGATCACGGAATATGGAAACCCGCGCCGGGCGAGATGCTCGGATAGTTTTTTCCGAAACTCGCTCCATTCTTCGGACTGGAGGCGGCGCGCCTTTTTCAGACCTGCTTCATAGGCCAGAGCTTCTTCGTCCAAACCTTCCAGCGCCGATTGCGACGTTTCATCGGAAAGTCCTTTTTGTCGAAGCTCCATTTGCAGTGCGCGCCGGCTGCGCGGCCGGAACGTGTTGCGGTTCTCGACCCACGCGCGGGCAAATTGGTTATCGTCCGCAAGCCGATTTTCCCGCAAGCGTTCGAGCGTCTGCTCGATCACATCCTGCGGAAATTCATGCTTGCCCAGGTTTTGCCGTATCTCGGATTCAGAGCGGGCGCGGTAACTCAAAAAGAGCATCGCTTGTTGATATGCCCGCTCGCGGCCGTCTTCCGCCTGCAGCGAAGCGATCTTATCATCGCTTAATTCCTGCCCGATCTTTAGCCATGTGGCTGTAATGCGTGTCAGCCCAAAGGCGTAATTCCCATCGAGATGAATATTCACCCGATCAGGGTCATGCTTTTGGGGTTCAATCGCAGTAATCTTCGCCATTAAATAAATACAGCCGATGGCCTGCCCAGATGGCCTCGACTGCAAACAAAGCTTGGATGATGAAAACTGGCCCCGGTTCCGAAAGAAGCGGGTTGAGAAAATTTTATGCCTGCGAATCAGGTTACGCAGGTCGATGAATCAGTCCGAAAAAGCATTCTCTCAAATGTATCCGTTGAAATAACGGCAACTTTCTAAATCGCTTGAGCCAGATATGGCAGGAAAATCAATCTGCCAATTTCGTGCGGGTTCCAATAGTCCGTTTACAAGTCAGGCCGCCGAGGCGGCAAAAGTGAACCTTAAATCCTTGCGGATTTTTTGTATTATACATGATTTTTTAACAAAGTGTTAAGGGTTCTTGAAATGGGAGTGTCTAAAGGTTACGGAAGCGGATTACGAATCGTGGTGTGATGCAATGGATGTATATTGAGCTCCGTAAACCCGCAAATATTGCAAAGCCACAGGTGGCGGGTACCTCTGGCAGGAGGCTTGAGCGAAGGATGAGCGAAGGTAGAGCGAAGGTAGAGCGAAGGATCTCCCCGTCTGAGCCTTCCAAAACCCCATGAAACACCCCCATATATGGGGGTGTAAAACCCGTGTAATTCACGGAAAAGGCCTTTATTTTCCGATCTGAATGTACCGGCAATGCTGGGCCGTCGCGGGATTTATCCTGGGCGAAGCCGGAGAAATCCTCATAACGGCATACCTCATTTCGACCTTCGATACTCCCTCTTGAGATAATCTCACGGGTCTGGATGTGAGTTTTTTTAATCTGATGGATTCGGATAGCCTGATGGGTGTACACTAAGAATGTAACCAGTATGACCGGTTCGATTTTCTGAAAAGCGCGATACTCCAAAACAACGTTTCACTAAAAGGAGACCTCATGGATAAGATCACACGTGAAGATGCTCTTGAATATCACCATCTCAAAGGAAAACCCGGTAAGATTGCGGTTGTCCCCACGAAACCGATGGACACCCAGCGCGACTTGAGCCTGGCGTATACGCCCGGCGTAGCTGTGCCGGTGCTGGAGATCGACAAGGACCCGGAACTGGCCTACGAATATACGTCAAAGGGAAATCTGGTTGCGGTGCTCACCAATGGAACTGCCATTCTCGGCCTCGGGGACCGCGGGGCGCTCGCTTCCAAGCCGGTCATGGAAGGGAAGGGAGTTCTGTTCAAGCGCTT
>PLNY01000268.1 GCA_003141915.1 Anaerolineae bacterium
TCCAACCATCTCCAAAGGTGCCCAGATAATAGCCCGGATGATCCTGGGCAAGTTTATCACTGAGGGCCTGGTAGTCTTCCCACGTTGTCGGTACCGTGTAACCGAACTGCTTCATGAGAGGCGCGTTGTAGTAAGTCACAAACTGGGCCAGGTCATTCCGCAGGCAGTAGACCTTGCCGCCAAATATGCAGTTGGACTCGCCGGCATAATTATTGATCGTATCTGCAGGAACCAATCCGGTCAAGTCAAGCGGGAAATTGTGGGCCGCATCGGCCACGCGTGCCACAAGCCGCGGCTCAGCAAAGACCACATCCGGCCAACCCTGATTAGTATTATTGAAGAGCAGGACTTTTGACGGGAATTGTTCACGGTCTACAACCACAGCTTTTATCAGACTGGCATCAGCCGGGTTCGCCTTGATGAAGGCATCGATCGCTGGCTGACGGGGTTGGTCGATCCAGACCGTGATGGGAGCATTTGCATTTGCGGAAGTGGCCGGAGAGGCAGAGCCACAAGCGGCCAGAACCATTGATAGCACTGCCATTAACCAAAAACATTTCCAGATTTGCTTGGACATTTCTCACTCCTTAATGAAATTTGATAGATTTTTTTAGACGAACGGCAGGGAAAAGATTTTCATTTATTGGTATCAGTATTCTCCTTTCTCTATATGAGCGGAAAAATATTGAAATTTTGTAAAAGATTGGCACGTTCCGGATTCAGTGTGCGATTTGACCGGATTAAGCACCAACCCAGGAAAATTAAGGAAAACTTCAAAACATGCGCAGGATGCGTTAAGTAAAACATAGTAACGTTACCATATGGAATAAAAAAATATGATCTTCTCCGCGGAGGAGAGGATGTTCACGACACTCCTATAGTATTTAATAATGATGATATGCAGAGGGTGCGTCGCGCCTTCATTAACAGGACAAATCCAGAGAGCGGATTCGCCTGCTTTCGTGAATAATTCCACCCGTCTCGTGAGGCGCACTGCGTAAGGTTAGTTAATGATTTCTTGGTAGAAGGATACTGCATGATAACGAAATCTGATACATTATTATACAAGGCAAACGTTTACCTAATATAAGACAGTATAAAGACAAACGTTTGCCTTGTCAAGAGCCAAACGCGTCAGAGCCATGTTTTTTTCAAGGTCGAGTATGGGAGCGTGGTGAGCAACAAAAAAGCATCGGATAGATGAGCCGCGAACCAACGTTAACCTTGAGCCACATTTTGGAATTTGAACTGAAAAGTGAGAGCCAATACGGAACCACCGAAAGTGTCGTTCGAGCCGATAGTCTGAGCCAACTCTGGTCGGTGGAATAGGTATTCAACATTTAGCCGGTGGTGATGTTCCGTGTCTCTAAAACCAGGATTGACCATGATACAACAAGTCGAAAGCATGCAACTGGCTTGGAAAAAGTTTATTGAGACTCAAGTTATTCAGATTGACATCTCATCCTTAATTGCTAACTCGTGGAAACGAAGCTGGTTCCGCGTGGATCTTTCGCAGGGCTTAAAAATCCTTTGCCTAAGTTCAGAACTTTTCATTGCAACACAAATCGCCAGTTTTGATCTTATTTCCGTCGCCCTGCCCATTATGGAAGATGTTTATCAGTTCGTTGAACAATCCAATACAGTGATTTTGCTTGTCAATGGAGCAGGTTATGTTCTTGAGTTATTAGGGGATCAAAACATGCTGGCTAGGCTCAAATTACTCGGCATAGAACAAGGCGCATTGCTGGCAGAAGAAAGGATAGGTACAAACGCCATCGGCTTGGCTTTGGCAGAGCAGATGCCTGTTAAGGTAGTGGGGGCAGAGCATTATTTCGGAGAACTCCACGATTTCGCTAACACAGCGACCCCAATTTTCAATTTGACCGGACGCCCTCTTGGAGCCATTGGACTATTCACCTTCGCTGATAATTTTCACATCCATTCTCTTGGGCTAGTAACTGCTGCTGCCCGTGCAATCGAAGGACAAATGCAATCTGATAGTTTATTGGCGGAACAGAATGCCCAACTTGACCAGTTGAATGCAATCCTGTCTTCTATAACGGATGGGATCGCTGTATGGAATTCAGATAATAGGCTCATTCATGCTAATGCCGCCGCAAGTGAACTCCTGGGTTGGACGGTTGAATCTCTGATAGGGAAGCAAATAGATCAATTACTTTCTGCTCCGCCATCTCTTATTCAGGCGATCCGGTGGCACGAATCATTAACGAATGTTGATTCCAGTATCATATTCGACAAACGAACAATCAATTGTATTATCAGTCTCCACTTTGTTTTTAACAAGAACAACGATTTGCAATGGGGTGTATTAACGCTTCACCCCGAAAAAGATGTTCGTAAACTTGTCCAAAATCAGGTGGGCGCTAATGCTGTGCTGACCTTGGCTGATATTCCTAGCCTCTCAATGCAAATGCAGCATGTCCAAAATTTTGTCCGTTCGGCAGCAGATGCAACGGCCAGCATCTTGATCCGCGGCGAGATTGGGACAGGAAGGAACGCACTTGCAAGTGCAATCCATAATGCCAGCAATCGGCGCGAAGGTCCATTCGTGATTTTTTCGTGTTCCTCGATTCCAAACGAACTTGTTATTAATGAGCTTCTCGGTTATGACGAAAACATGGGTGGGATTCACCCGGGCAGCCGCCCGAGTAAATTCGAGTTGGCTCAGGCAGGGACTCTTTTCTTTCAAGATGTAGATGCCTTGCCTTTGGAAGTACAGGCAGTTCTCCTGATTGTGCTTGAGTTTGGAATAGTTCAGCGACTAGGCAGTCAGCGCCCAATTGAAGTGGATGTTCGCGTGATCGCGTCTACTTCTGCAAACATGGAGGTATTGATCAGCAAGGAGAGATTTCGAGCGGATTTATTTTATATCTTGAGCACATTTGCAATCACAATTCCACCGCTCCGTGAACGGCGCAGCGATATTCCTCTGATTGCTGACCGCGTGATGAAACGTCTTTCGCGTCAACTTGGGTATCCGCGGAGTTTTGGGAAGGGCGTGATTGACTTGTTAAAACGATATCCTTGGCCCGGGAATATTATTGAAATCGAAGCGGTGCTTGGACATGCGGCCATACAAGTTGGTGCAAAAGGTGTAATCGAGGTCACAAATCTGCCTAATTCGATTCGCTTCATAAATCGTCTTTCGCCCGGCGAGCAGACCATTTCCGCTATCCAATCTCTTGATGAGGTTGAATGCGAAACCATTTTGCGGACGGCTCAATTTTGCCGGTCGGCCAAAGTTACGCAACCCTGTTTCAACAACTTCCAGCATCTTTTCAAAAGTGCCGCGTTGAACGCCGGTCGATCTTTTGAATTCTTCATCTTTAAGCATCTGAGCGGTTTTGTATCTCATGTGCCTATCTCACTTTTGCAAGAGGTCTAATAGAATCCTAGAAATAGCTCCGTATTGTATCGATCAGGAAGTCTGTTTTTGGGGTATCTTTTCAAGCAAGGGATATTCAAGTAAGAATCATGACAAATGCAACTAGCAACAACCTGACTTGTAAAATATAATTAAGTATGTGTTTCGATATGGTTTCGAAAGGAGATTCAAATGGCTAAGAAAAAACAATTAACAATGGATGGGAATCTACTGTCTCTAAACATCATAAGGAGATAAAATGAGCGAAGAAAGCAAGTGTCCGATCACAGGCAAAGCTGGCAGCACTACTGCCAGCCGAGGTACATCGAACCGCGACTGGTGGCCCAACCAATTGAACCTGAACATCCTGCACCAGCATGCGCCTGCTTCCAACCCGATGGATCCCAATTTTAACTACGCAGAAGAATTCAAAAAACTCGACCTGTCCACGGTCAAGAAAGACCTTGCCAAGCTGATGACCGATTCGCAAGATTGGTGGCCCGCTGACTGGGGTCACTACGGCGGCTTGTTCATCCGCATGTCCTGGCACGACGCCGGCACCTACCGCACCTCGGACGGACGTGGCGGTGGCGGCACCGGCAATCAGCGTTTTGCGCCGGTCAACAGCTGGCCCGACAACATCAACCTCGACAAAGCGCGCCGCCTGCTCTGGCCCATCAAACGCAAATATGGCAACAAAATCTCTTGGGCAGACCTGATGATTCTGGCAGGCAACGTGGCGCTGGAGTCGATGGGTTTCAAGACCTTCGGTTTTGGCGGGGGGCGCGCCGACATCTGGCAACCCCAAGAAGACGTCTACTGGGGCTCCGAAACCGAATGGCTGGGCGACAAACGCTATAGCGGCGAACGCAATCTGAAGAATCCGCTGGCAGCCGTGCAGATGGGCTTGATCTATGTCAACCCCGAAGGTCCCAACGGCAATCCTGATCCTGTGGCTTCGGGTCGCGATGTGCGTGAGACTTTTGCCCGCATGGCTATGAACGATGAAGAAACTGTTGCGCTTGTCGCCGGTGGACACACCTTCGGCAAGGCGCACGGCGCGGGCGACCCGAAACTGGTTGGACCCGAACCTGAAGCCGCCCCGTTGGAAGAAATGGGACTGGGTTGGAAGAATAGCCTCGGCGCTGGCAAGGGTGTTCATACCACATCCAGCGGCATCGAAGGTGCCTGGAAACCCAACCCCACCATGTGGGACATGGGCTACTTCGACATGCTTTTTGGCTACGAGTGGGAACTGGTCAAGAGCCCGGCTGGCGCTCAACAGTGGTCGGCTAAGAACTGCAAACCGGAACACATGATCCCTGACGCGCACGACCCGTCGAAGAAGTACCCGCCGATGATGACCACCGCTGACCTGTCGCTGCGTTTCGACCCGATCTACGAACCGATCGCGCGCCGCTTCCATCAGGATCCGGAGGCGTTTGCTGAGGCTTTCGCCCGCGCCTGGTTCAAACTGACCCACCGCGATATGGGTCCCAAAGCCCGCTACCTCGGACCGGAAGTCCCCGCCGAAGACCTGATCTGGCAGGACCCGATTCCGGCTGTCAATCACAAACTGATTAATAAACAGGATATCGCATCCCTCAAGAGCCAGATCCTGGCTTCGGGTTTATCTGTGTCGGAACTCGTTTCGACCGCCTGGGCATCGGCGTCCACCTTCCGCGGCTCCGACAAGCGCGGCGGTGCGAACGGTGCGCGCATTCGGCTTGCACCGCAAAAGGATTGGGCGGTCAACCAGCCCAAGCAACTGGCGAAGGTGCTCAAGACCTTGGAGCGCATCCGGAAAGCGTTCAACAACGCACAGACCGGCGGCAAGAAAGTTTCGCGGGCGGACCTAATCGTTCTGGCCGGTTGTGCAGGCGTTGAGCAAGCGGCGAAGAATGCCGGTCACAAAGTAACGGTGCCTTTCACGCCGGGACGCATGGACGCCTCACAGAATCAAACGGACGTGGAATCATTCGCCGTGCTCGAACCCGAAGCAGATGGTTTCCGCAACTACCAGAAGACGGCCTTCACCATCTCCGCTGAAGAAATGCTGGTGGACAAGGCGCAGTTGCTGACCCTCAGCGCACCCGAGATGACCGTACTTATCGGCGGCTTGCGTGTGCTCGGCGCCAACGTTGGCGGGGCACAGCATGGCGTGTTCACCAAACAGGCTGGCAAGCTGACGAACGACTTCTTTGTTAACCTGACGGACATGAGCATCGTCTGGAAGCCGACCTCTGAGGCGGCTGACACTTTCGAAGGCCGAAACCGCAAGACCGGTGACTTGAAGTGGACCGGTACCCGCGTGGATCTGGTCTTTGGCTCGAACTCGCAGTTGCGCGCCCTGGCAGAGGTCTATGCCCAGGACGACGCGAAGGAAAAGTTCGTGCGTGACTTCGTGGCGGCTTGGAATAAGATCATGAACCTCGACCGCTTCGACCTCGCCTAACCACGCGAGGGTACGGACGATTTTGCCCAGCTCGGCATCCTATTCCGCCTTATGAATGCCAGTCAGAAGGAACAGCTTTTCAGTAACTTGGCCGAAGCAATGCAGGGCGTACCCATACATATTCAAGCTCGCCAACTTGTCCACTGCTACAAAGCTGACCCAGAATATGGCCGCGGCGTGGTCAAGAAGCTTGGCTTGGATATGGAAAAGTATGTCGCTTGGACAAAACTTTTGCTGAAAGAATTATCCGAAAAAACAGCCAAATAAGACGCACTCACTGGCACACAACGAGCCACGAAGCAAAAAGCTGTCTGATATTTTTTTCAGACAGCTTTTTTGTTTTACAATTGGTAAATCTCCTGTTTGGAGGGCCAACATGCCAAAATATATCGCCGCAGTTGATCAGGGCACAACCAGTACCCGCTTTATGATCTTCGATCATGAAGGCAAAGTTGTTGGTATTGATCAAAAAGAACACGAGCAGATTTACCCCAAGCCGGGTTGGGTCGAGCATGATGCGATGGAAATCTGGGGCGCTTGCGAGTCAGTGATCGCGGGTGCATTGGCAAAAAGCGGCACATCCGTGAAAGATATCGCCGCGGTAGGCATTACCAATCAGCGCGAGACTGCCGTGGTTTGGGACAAGGCCACTGGCAAGCCAGTTTACAATGCTATCGTCTGGCAGGATACCCGGACTGATACTATTTGCAATGAACTTGCCAAAGACGGTGGACAGGATCGCTTCCGCACCAAAGTTGGTCTTCCTTTAGCTACATATTTCTCCGGCCCCAAGATCAAATGGATTTTGGAAAATGTTCCGGGTGTAAAAGCCAAAGCTGAGAAAGGCGAAGTACTCTTTGGCAATATTGATTCTTGGGTCATCTGGAATTTGACTGGCGGCCCCAAGGGCGGCGTGCACGTTACGGATGTATCCAATGCCTCCCGCACCATGTTGATGAATCTCAAGACTTTGGATTGGGATCCCGACATGCTCAAGATTATGGGCGTTCCGCGTGCTATGTTGCCTACTATCAAGGCTTCCTCTGAAGTCTATGGCAAAGCGATTATCGGCGCCTTGGAAGGCATCCCTGTCGCTGGAGATTTGGGCGACCAGCAAGCCGCACTCTTTGGACAGACCTGCTTCAGCGCTGGCGAAGCCAAGAACACATATGGTACCGGCTGCTTCATGCTCCTGAATACCGGCACCAAACCCGTGCAGTCAAAGAATGGCCTGTTGACAACCTTGGGATATAAGATTGGCAGTCAGGACGCAGTATATTGCTTGGAAGGCTCCATCGCCATCACCGGTGCATTGGTTCAGTGGTTGCGCGACAACCTCGGCCTGATTCAGAAGTCCTCTGATATTGAAGCACTCGCCAAGACGGTTGATGATAACGGTGGCATTTATTTCGTCCCCGCTTTCTCCGGCCTGTTCGCTCCGTATTGGAAAAGCGATGCCCGCGGCGCAATCGTGGGCATGACCCGCTATGTCAATAAGGGCCACATTGCTCGCGCAGCACTCGAAGCAACTGCTTTCCAGACCCGTGAAGTTCTGGATGCGATGAATAAGGATTCGGGTGTTGACCTGACCGCGTTGAAGGTGGATGGCGGAATGGTGTACGATGAACTGCTAATGCAGTTCCAGTCCGATGTCTTGGGCGTGCCCGTGATCCGGCCGAAAGTCGCCGAGACAACAGCGCTCGGTGCGGCGTATGCCGCGGGCCTCGCAGTAGGTTTCTGGAAGAACGTTGAAGACCTGCGAGCCAACTGGGCCAAGGACAAGGAATGGAAGCCTATGATGAAAGCTGATTTGCGCGATAAGGAGTACAAAGGCTGGAAGAAGGCTGTTACAAGAACCTTTGAATGGGTTGAGTAACACGTACGATTCAATAAAAGGAGGGGTGGGTTTTCCACCCCTCCTTTCTTAAATAAAATTCTGCGGAGAAAACCATGCCCAAAACCAAAAAAGAAAATGCCAAAGAAAATTTGGATCTGTCTTTAGAGGGAGCATGGATTTCCATGCGCAAAGCCCTTATCATTATCACGATAACCAGTATCGGCATGGCTGTGCTTACAGCTTGGGAAGTGATTCCGGTAAAAGGTTGGAGTGAAGGAATCTTATGGGGTTTGCTCTTTGGCGTCTTGATCTGGGTTATTTTCTTCGGAATGATATTTTTCAACCGCTTATTACATCGTTAGAGCGAGCGTGCAATGTCCGTTCCAGCTTGTCCATCTCCTGACAAATCAATTGAATGGGAATATCTTTGGGCTTCTTATGACGCATCAACTTACAAACTTGTGCTGGATCAACTGAATTCAAATGAAATTATAATGGACATCGGCGCGGGCGATTTGCGGCTTGCAAGAAAGATGGCCGCGCTCACTCGCAAAGTCTACGCGCTGGAAATCAACCGCTCCATTTTGGATGAAGGACTCGCCTCTTCCGCTCCTTTGCCGGGGAATCTGATCCCGATCTGTGTCGACCCCCGGGCATTCGACTTCCCCACCGGCATCACGAGCGGAGTCCTGTTAATGCGGCATTGCATTCACTTTCAGTTGTATGCGGAAAAATTACGTGACTGCGGCTGCCGCCGGTTGATCACCAACGCGCGCTGGGGTATGAATGTTGAAGTTATTGTTCTGAATGCTGCGCGCATCCCTTTTGAAAAAGTGGAACTGGGTTGGTACGCCTGCTGGTGCGGCGCAGTCGGTTTTAAACCGGGTCTGCCCGAAAATATTACGTATGAAACAGAAGCCATTATTCATGAAGTCATTGATTGTCCGAATTGCAAATCAAGTAAATCCTTAAACTTGAAAATCGATGCGGAGTTGAGTTTATGAGCAAACCAAATGTGGTGATCGTTGGGGCGGGATTTACGGGAACAGCAACCGCGCACGATCTGGCGCTGCGCGGCTTTGATGTAACCGTCATCGAGCGCGGCGACATCTGTAACGGTACGTCAGGACGCACACACGGCTTACTACACAGCGGCGGGCGCTATGCGGTGAAAGATCAGGAATCGGCCATTGAATGCATTGATGAGAACATGATCCTGCGGAAGATCGTTCCGCAGGTAATCGAGCCGAACGGCGGGTTGTTCATCGCCATCGATGAAGGCGATTTGCAATATGGCGAAACCTTCATTGCGGGTTGCGAGGCCTGCCATATTCCGCTCGAGGAACTCACGCCGAAAGAAGCCTTGAAGCTTGAACCAAATATCAATCCAAATGTGTTGACCGCTTTTCTGATTCCCGACGGCACATTCGATCCGTTGCGGCTGGCGCTGTCTTTTGCGGCCTCCGCCAAAGCCAACGGTGCAAAGTTCAAAACATATACGGAGGCCAAAAGCCTCCTTATGGATGGCAAGGGAACCGTCGTTGGAGTCAAAGCCCTCGAACGCACATCCAACCAAACGGTCGAGTTGCGCGCCGATATGGTTGTCAATGCCACGGGCGCGTGGGCGGGAGAGATTGCAGAGATGGCAGGAGCCAGCGTCCCCGTCAAGCCGACTCCGGGCGTGATGGTAGTCTACGACCAGCGCTTTGTGCAACGAGCCATTAATCGCCTCAACGCACCCGGCGATGGCGACATTGTCCTGCCACAGCGCCGCATGGTGGTAGTCGGCACAACTTCATTTGAAATCGATAATCTGGATTACGTCCCTGTCATCGAAGAACAGGTCCAACTCATGCTCGAACGCGGCGCAGAACTTGTCCCCGGCATTCGCAATGCAAAAGTACGCGGCAAGTATACAGCCACCCGCCCATTGATTGGAGCAGGCGAAGGCCGCAGCGCGGCTCGCACATTCAAATGCTATGACCACAAGGAAACCGACAATGTGGATGGTTTGGTCACCATTACCGGCGGCAAAGCGACTACGTTGCGCGCGATGGCCGAGAAGACTGCTGATGTAGTCTGTGAGAAACTCGGCGTTCACGCCGCTTGTGCCACCAAAGACACGCCGCTCCTTTCTTATCGTCAATATTACAACATGCCAAACTAAGGAACAGCCATGAGCGAAAAGTGGAACATTATTCTTAAAGTCTTACGTCAAAAACAAGGCGAAACTTCTCATTTTGATGAATACAAAATGGATGCGGATCCCGATGAATATGTGCTGGATGTGGTCGAGCGCGTCTGGGCTTTCAAGGATCGCACAGTTTGTTTTCGTCATGCTTGTCATCATTCCACTTGCGGCGCGTGCGGGATGCGCGTCAATGATGCAGAAAAGCTGACCTGTATCACATATATCCGTGAAGTCACACGCGATGGCGGCACGCTCAAAGTGGAGCCGTTACGTAACTTCCCCGTGGTCAGCGATTTGGTCGTGGATATGGGATCGCTCTATCGCCGCCTCGAAGCGGTGGGCGCACGATCAGTTCTTCCAGCGCCCGAGGCAGAGATCGAGAAGCCGCCGTCCCGTTGGTCATCTGACGATGAGCAGTACATCCGCCTTGCGGATTGTATCGAATGCGGACTTTGCATCAGCGCTTGTCCAGCCGCGGCAACTTCCAGCGATTATCTTGGCCCGGCTGTTTTGGCGGGCGCACAAGCCAACGGCCTGAAACTCAATCCTGAATTGCTAAATATGGTTGATAGCGAAGACGGCGTTTGGCGCTGTCACAGCGCATTCGAATGTACCGCAGTCTGCCCATCCTTTGTGGACCCCGCACGCCGTATTATGGATTTGCGTACACAGATCTTTAAAGAACGTGTTGGCGGTTTGTTCCGCAAGGCATGATTTGGAGACTTAAAGTGGATACTCAACATAACCGACCCTCTCCTTCCAAGTTTTGGAACTGGTTCAACCCTGTTGGGCGCCAAACCAGCGGCTGGGCTTTTATGCTACAGCGCGTGACGGCTCTGGGATTGACGTTTTATCTTTTCCTGCATTTGATCATTCTCGGCCAGCTTGCAAACGGCCCGCAAGGTTATGATAGCTTCATTGCATTGGTCAGCAGCCCGGTCTTTATCGCGAGTGAGTTGATCGTGGTGGCAGGTGCCATCCTGCATGGACTGAATGGCATTCGCATCATCCTGACCACCTTCGGCGTCAGCGTGACTCGCCAGAAGCAACTCTTTTATGCCTTGATGGTCCTTGCGCTCATCATCATCGTGATTTTTGGGATTCACATGTTTACCGCCTAGAAAGCGAGCAAAAAATGTCGGCTAATGTTCAAAGCGTTTCAACACCTCGATCCGGAGAAAATAGCTGGTGGTATCTAGTCAAAATAGTGACGGGCGTTCTGCTTGTTGTCCTGCTTGGCATCCACCTCGTGGTCAATCATTTTATTGGTCAACACGGGCTGCTGACTTATGCTGACATCGTCGCGTATTATCAGAATCCGATCATTCCAATTATGGAGATCTGTTTTTTGGCAGTGGTGGTGATTCATGCCTTAACCGGTTTACGCGGCATCCTTTTGGATTTAAAACCGTCGCGACCTATTTTGCAGGTGATGGATGCAGTCATGGTAATCGTAGGGGTTGTTGCAGTCGCTTACGGCACCTGGCTTATATTGGTGATCAAATCGAGGGGGTGAACGGTTTATGGTTGGACTCGTGATTGTTTCGCACAGCCGCGCGCTGGCGAATGCGTTAGCAAATCTCGTAAAGCAAGGCTCTTCCTCAAATATTTCTGTCGCAATTTCGGCACGTGTGGGGAATGACCGTCAGGAATTCGGCACGGACGCGGTTGAAATCAGCGAGGCGATTCAATCCGTATTGGGGATCATGACCGTGGGCGGCGGGCCTACCTCGCACAGCGCCATTCTGGCGCGTGCGTTGGGAATCCCCACGGTTTCATCTGTGAGTCAGGAGCTGGCGCGCGCTCCGTTGGGTTCGTTGATTGCATTGGATGGATTCAATGGAACAATCTAGCTCGACCCATCGAAAGCGATTCAATCTGAAATCCAGTCGCGCCGCGATGAATGGATCAGGTCACGCAAGGAATTGATCGAAGCCAGCCATGCGCCCGCCATTACACGTGATGGACATCGCGTGGAAGTCTTTGCCAATGTTGGCAATATGCAGGATGCGCGCAATGCAGTTAAAAATGGTGCGGAAGGCATCGGTCTGTTGCGGACAGAATTCCTGTTTCTTACGCGCGAAACGCCGCCGAGCGAAGATGAACAACGGAATGCTTTATTACAAATCGGTGAAACCATGGGCGACTGGCCGGTGACTGTACGCACGCTGAATATTGGCGGCGATAAGGAAGTGCCATATATTAAACTTCCACCAGAGCCGAATCCGTTTTTAGGCGTGCGAGCCATTCGCATGAGCTTGCGCAACACAGATTTATTTATGCTGCAATTACGCGCCATCCTGCGTGCTGCGGTTGATCGCCATTTCCGCATCATGTTCCCGATGATTGCCAATGTGGATGAAGTTCGTCAGGTGCGCCGATGGCTCGAGAAGGCGCATCAGCAGCTTGTGGATGAAAAACTGTCTCATGCCTGGCCGATTGAAACCGGTATCATGGTTGAAATTCCCTCGGCGGCGATTCTCTGCCGAAAGCGCCATCGAAGCGCGCAAGCTGGTGCAATCATTTTTGGAAGAGTAATACATTTCATAGCCGAATAGATCATCAGCAACCTGCAGAAAGCCGGGGGACTGTACTCCAACTTGCAATCCCTTGCCATCCACCTAGCGATTCTACTGAAATGAGAGAAGTAAGTCGTTGATTGTTCTTCTGAGCTTCGAATGAATTACCTGGGCTATGCCTCGCGCACCTTGGCTGTTGGAATCAATTTTCCGTCCCCTGGGCCAAGTTTGGCCATTAGGCTGGCAAGGCCTTTAAGTTCCAGCCACCACTGTTCCCGGGGACGTTCATGCTTGGCGTCGATCATACGCTCGAAATCCCGCACATCATGGAAATTGACCTGCCCCTTTTGCAGGCCTATGAAAGCACAGTTATCACTATTGGAGTTACATTCGTTGATCAGATAGCTCAAGCACAGGCTTGAGAGTCGGGTGGCCTGGATGCGGTCAAAGGGGGATGGATCGCCCCCCTGTTGCAGATGGCCCAGAATGGCCGGGCGCACATCGAACACATCNNGTGGCATATTCAGCCCGTATGATGAGCCCCAGCCGCTTGCCGGCATCAAAAGCCCGATTGAGATTTTCCACATCAACTTGCATGTCATGCAATGTGACGCCTTCTTCAGGAATGTAGACCCGTTCAGCACCGGTGGCAATCCCGCTCATAAGCGCCAGATAACCGCTCCAATGTCCCATCACTTCGACTACGAAACAGCGCCGCGTGGCCACTGCCGACTGCTTGATCTTGTC
>PLNY01000202.1 GCA_003141915.1 Anaerolineae bacterium
CAATTGCCGACCGAGGCGCAATGGGAAAAGGCCGCACGTGGCACGGATGGACGTATCTATCCATGGGGCAATGACCCCCCAAGCAGCAGTCTATTAAATTACAGTTGGAATAATAGCGATTTCGGTGACACAACAGAAGTCGGTACCTATCCCAAGGGAGTAAGTCCTTATGGCGCGTTGGATATGGCGGGCAACGTCTCGCAATGGGTAGCGGATTGGTATAGCGATACTTATTATCTGAGTTCTCCAAGCTCTAAACCTGTGGGGCCGGATTCTGGTCAATATCGCGTGCTGCGGGGCGGCTCGTGGGGCAGCAGCGACAGCAGTGTTCGCTCTACTGGCCGCTTCGGGAACGATCCGGCGCTCACCGACATCAATGTTGGTTTTCGTTGTGCTCGTTCGCAATGATTCGAACTTTATACTTCCGCACTCTTTGAAAGTCTGATACAATATCTTTCGCACGCCGACACTTCGAAACATAATGGAACCGGCGGCTTCCCCGTCGGGGGTTTTTGTGTGTAATTTGTGGGTGCATACCATGCGCCCCTACAGGAAATAATAATGCTTATCGAACGAACTGACCTCCGCAACATCGCTATCATCGCCCACGTGGATCACGGCAAGACCACGCTGGTTGATTTTCTATTGCGCCAAGCGCACACCTTCCGCGAGAATCAACAAGTCGCAGAGCGCGTCATGGATTCCAACGATCTCGAACGCGAGCGCGGCATCACCATCCTCTCCAAGAACACCGCCATCAACATCGTTGATCCAATAACAGAAGAACCCGTCAAAATAAATATTGTCGATACGCCCGGCCACGCCGATTTNNTTTCGGCGGCGAGGTCGAGCGCGTGATGAACATGGTGGATGGCGTTCTGCTTCTTGTGGATGCCGCCGAAGGTCCCATGCCGCAAACGCGCTTCGTGCTGAAGAAGGCGCTCGAGATGGGACATAAAGCCATCGTCGTCATCAACAAAGTGGATCGCAAAGATGCCGAACCGGCGCGCGTGCTCAATGAAACTTTTGATTTATTTATCGAACTCGGTGCGACGGATCGTCAAGCAGACTTCCCTGTCATCTATGCTCAAGCGACGGCAGGCAAAGCAGGTCTCACACCGAACCTCGGACCGGATTTGCAACCATTGTTCGATGTCATCCTCCGGGAAATTCCCGCGCCGAAAGTTGACCCCGATGCGCCTCTGCAAATGCTGGTCACGACTCTCGGCTACGATGATTATCGTGGCGTTACCGCAGTGGGACGCGTCTTCGCGGGCAAGATCAAAGCCGGGCAAAACCTTGCGCGACTAAAGATGGATGGCGAAAACCTGCCTGAGACCGCGCGTTATCTTTACACGTTCCAGGGCTTGAATAAAGTCGAAGTCGAAGAAGTCAGCGCGGGCGATATTGTTTCATTGGCTGGTTTGGAAGGAATCGCCATCGGTGAGACATTAGCTGATCCATTGAATCCGGTTGCGTTGCCAACGATCAGAGTCGAAGAACCGACCGTCCGCATGACGTTTGGAGTCAACACGGCGCCGTTCTCCGGCAAAGAGGGCAAGTGGGGTACATCGCGTAAATTGCGTGAGCGTTTGTTCGATGAACTGCGTACCAATGTTTCGTTGCGAGTCGAAGAAACAGAAACTGCTGAAAACTTTCTCGTCAGCGGACGCGGCGAATTGCATTTGGGAATCTTGATCGAAACAATGCGGCGCGAAGGTTATGAGTTCCAGGTCTCGCGGCCGGAAGTGATTTTCCACAAAGCCGATGACGGCTCATTGCTCGAACCTTACGAAGAAGTCCACATCGAGACCAGCAATGAAACGGTCGGCGCGGTGGTTGAAATGCTCGGGTCGAGACGCGCTACGATGACGGAGATGCACGATACGGGTCAAGGGACGACACGCATGGTTTACATCGCGCCGACGCGCGGCTTGCTCGGATTCCGTTATCAGTTTTTAACATCCACGCGCGGCGCGGGCGTGATGCACACCATCTTTCACGGTTATGATGAAATGGCCGGGCCGATGTCGACGCGCACCACCGGCTCCATCGTCGCGATGGAAGCGGGTGATACAACGGCGTACGCGTTGAAGTCTGCGGAAGAACGCGGCACATTGTTTGTAAATCCCGGCGTTGCCGTGTATGAAGGCATGGTCGTCGGCGAAAGCAGCCGCGGGCAGGATATCCCGATCAACGTCTGCCGCAAGAAACATTTGACCAACGTGCGTTCATCGCATGGCGATATGGAAATTCGATTGACACCGCCGCGCCAAATGAGTTTGGATGAAGCCATCGAATATCTATTAGATGATGAACTCTTGGAAGTGACTCCGCTTTCGTATCGCATCCGCAAGCGCATCCTCAAAACCGATGAACGCGGCAAGCAAACAAAGAAAGCCAAGGAACAATTTGAAGAATAAAGAAGAACCGGATTTCAATTTGAAATCCGGTTCTCTTTGAATTTATCAACAACTGCCGGTCACGATGCTGGAAACCTCGGAACTATTGGCTGCTTGTACACCGTACGTTAAGTCCCAATTGTGCCATCCCCATCCCCAACCGTCCCAGTCCCAGTCGTCGGTGTAGGAAGTTACACCTCCGCCCAAGGTGGCAATTCGATACCCACCTCTGTAAACGCGCACTTGGGTCTGGTCCGGATCGGTATTCCTCCAACGGATATTTACTGTCCCCGGCCCAGACGAGGACTTATTGCAAGAGACGCGCACGTTGGTTGGTTCACTCAAAGTATAGATAGATGCTTCTGGCGTGGCTGGTGCAGGGAGATCGGTTGTATCGCCGCTCACGCTGGCGTATTGACCTGAAAGCCAACAGATCGTGCCGGGATAACCTGGAGCGTCAATGATCCAATATTTGTCTGCCGTATCCTTTCCACTCACCGTGACAATGGTCCCGGGATGGATCGTGATCACGAAGCCATAGTTGGTACTGGGACCGGCATAACAGTTTGTGGCTACGCTAACACTCAATGTAGGTGGAATGGGTGTATTGATTGGAGTTGGTGTAACCATCGCGGTGGGGGTGTCGGCGGGAGTAGCTGCGAGTGCCGTCTGAGTCAAGGCCTGCAAAGTTTGTGCCACCAGCGTTGAAACCTGATCCAGGTTGGTGGACTGATTCGTCGGCGTGCTGGAAGATGATGGTGATGTGCCTAGATCAACATTAATACCGCACGCCAGTGTCGCCAGCGCAAGAATAAAGAATGAAACGAGAAGTTTTTTTACAGCCATCATTTTTTCCTTCTTCCTTCATACGTACCACATTTCTCCCTCTTATGTTTAATATAACTCCAATTGTCAAAGCAGATATGTATTTTGTGTGTAGATTTTCTTAAATATTTTATCAGCAAAAGAGCAGTCTGAGGAACAAGCAAGAGACAGTTGCATAAGCGCGACTGTCTCTTGCTTCTATGTTACTGGCACCTGTCCGAGTGACTGTGTTGATGTGCGGGATCAACTGATTTTGGATTAAGGAGGTT
>PLNY01000029.1 GCA_003141915.1 Anaerolineae bacterium
TCGGCCAGCACAAAAAGCTCCAAATCGGGAACACGGCGTTCCCCATTTTCCAGTCGGGAAAGAGAACCTTGACTGGTATCCCAACCTGCCAGTTGCAGTTTCGCCGTAAGCTGATTCTGATTCCAGCCTTTCCGTTCACGGAGTTTGCGAACTTGCGGCCCAATCACATTCAACGGTATGGCTGACACTTTTTTGATGCTTGCAGCGTATCAGCGGGCAAATTTGATTTTTCGCCTTTACTGCATATTTGTCCTTGCGTTTTTTTCTTTTTTTTAGAAATCTTCCCGTAGCCGAACGCGCCAGAACCGCGCATACATTTTTTGTTTTTGTGAAAGCAATAATTGTGGCGGGAAAAGTTGCGAAAATAATCTTGGTAATTTCAGGCGATAGGCGAAAATAAAAAATGTTAGGCTTGCGTGTTTTCTTTGGATTCGGGGAAAGCCGGAGCAAAAAAGAAAATGAAAAAAGTCAGAATAATTATTTTAGTGGTGGGCATGGTTTTATCGGCTCATTTGCTCCACGCACAAACATTCACAGTTGGCAGCCTTAATAGTGACGCCACGCCGGTTCAATCGGCAGCGCCGGATTCCATCGTGCAGGTCGTCGCGGATTCGCAGGGATTGACGCTCTTATCGCCGGGACAGGTTCCGCGCACGGGAACATTTTGGTGGATACTTCCAAGNNCAACTCGTATCGCCGGACAATCTGCCGCCCTTCGGCACATATTGGGAAGTCATGCCATATGGGGTCATGGCTCCGCTGCCTTGTCCGCCTTTTGATCCGACATTGCCGGTTTACGCCATTACGGACAACATTTTCCTCGTAGATGCCACTGGCGGGCAATTAGCGGTCAATCCACGTCAAACCGCCGCGATGTCCACCACAGCCGCCGTCAATGACGCGGCGGCATCGCTGGCAACGGCAGTGGTGAACTTGATTAACCAAGTTCAAACCGCACAGGCAAACCAGCAGGCGCGAGCAACCATGCAGGCGATGGGAATGGATGTTCCGTCGCCCGGTGGCGGTGGGGATTCCGGTGATGGCGGTGATTATTCACCGATGTATAGCGGCGGCACGCCGATAGACACCAATGCGCTTTGGTTGGAAATCACAAATGTTTCCGGCGGGTGGTCGTATCTGAACCTGCACAACGCGACCAATCAGGTCTATGCCATCTGGACGACAACGAATTTGCTGACAAGTTGGAACGTGGAAATGGAACTGTGGCCGACGGACACCAACTGCCAGCCGTTTGCGATTGAAGATTTTGACCGGCAGGATTTGTTTGTGCGGGCAGAAGATTGGACGGACGTTTGGACAAATGGCCTGCCGTGCTGGTGGGTTTGGGAGTATTTTCACACACTGGATTTAACGGCAACGAATCTCGACAGCCAAGGCAACACGTTTGGATATGATTACACCAATAATCTTGATCCCAATGTCATCAGCTTCATCGTAACCACAACCAACAATTACATCAATACCGCCTATCCCATTTTGCAGTTGAGCATCTTTGGCGGCACGCCGAGTTATTATGCAATCCTCGCCAACGACACCAACAGCGCCGATGCCGTTTGGCAGCCCTACACTGGCACAAATGTGGTCGCGACGCTTGGCGCGAACGGCAATTACAACGTGTCAGTAGGGTTGCGTGGCTGGCCCACCAACGCGACGGTAACATGGCAAAGCGTGGTGCTGGTTAAAGATACCGTCGCACCACTATTGACGCTGACCAGTCCAACGAGTGAAGTAATTTCCAATTCGTCCGTTGCGCTGGCGGGTTATGCAAATGAAGCGTTAAGCGGACTGACATTTGATGTCAGCAACGCCACGGGAATTTTCACCAATCAACAAGGTTTTTTGACGGGACAGTTCTACGACACGAATCTTATGGCATTCACTACAAATTGGTTTCAATGTTCCGCTCAATTGGGTGACGGAACCAATTTGATAACCTTTCACGGCACGGATTGGGCTGGAAACATAGCAAACGTCGGCTTCACGTTCGTTTATTTCAATACCAATCTGCCCGCCCTAACGGTTGTCTGGCCGTCGCCGAATTTGGCAATCAGCGGCAGCAATTTCACCGTGCAAGCGCAAGTGGACAGCACGGCAACGAAAATCTCCGCATCCATCGCGGATTCAAGCGGCGACACCAACACGGTTCAAGGCTTGGTGGAAAATAATGGCTCGGCTTGGATTCAAAATTTGCCGCTCAACGCCGGAACCAATTTTGTGACGGTGACGGCGACTGGCGCGAGTGGCGGCACAACCGTCACCAATTTCAACGTCGTCAAGAATGATGTCGGGCTGGTGGTTTATCCTTTGGAATCTTATCAGTTGAACCAATCTTCCGTGAGTGTGTTCGGGGAAATCGGCGATCCAAGCCTTTGCGTTTGGGTCAACGGTGTTCAGGCCAGCGTTGATGACTATGGCCATTGGGAAGCTGACAACGTGCCGGTCAATCCCGTCGGAACGGCAAATTTGAGTGTGCAGGTTTATGTCGGCGATCCCAGGCTGGTGGCTTCGCAGAATTTTTATCAGCCGCAACCGGTTGTAATTGGCCTAACGAGCTATTCCGGCACTATCCATGAAGATTGGCAGTCTTTCGGCGGCGGCTGGTTTGCCGGAGATAATTATTCTGGAACAGTGGATGACGTTATCAACTGGTATTACGTTTCGGGCGGGAACGACCATTACCATGCGACCACCACCGACCCGGAGAATCCTCCCGTCGAAGATTTTGACTCTTATTTTTCACCAGCCACCAACGGGGTGTTGCCAGCCTATTTTAATCCNNCTAACTATGGTTCAATAGTGAACGGGAATTTTTCCGTGACAACTCATGTCATGCTGGAGCCGTCAGGGCAGACGGCGGCAGGACAAACCAATCTTTATCTTGTTCTCGCCAATGCCTCCGAGGTTGCCGACGTGACGCGCGGCGAGGATTTTGTTGATTTCGGTTATCTGACATGGGTTGATCCTTCTTGGTGGTATGGCAATGAACCGCTGCCGCCGGAATGGTTGCAAATCGAGCGACAAACACTGGTCAATAGCGGAATCACCAATGCCGACGGCTCTGTTTCTGGTGAAATTATCCTTCAAGCTCCGGCGGGTGTGAACATGGATGTCACGCCGGTAGCAACACAGGTGCATCAAAATTGGGACTATACTTTCAATGTGCAGGCATTTGACATTACACCTCAAATGTTGGTGGACGTTGGCCGCACTGGAAATGCGAATCAACTCACCACGTCCTACAACCCCTACCGCTTTTGGATCAACGATGCACAGGAAAGCGGTGATATTTCCTCCGCTCAATACTACGTCCCCGGCTCAAGTTCTCCAAACTATGCCAACAGCCAAGTCAACGGACACGGGGACGTGGTCAACTTCTTCCCGATTTCCCTGTCCATGAGCAACGCCCTGCAAATGCTGCCATTGACCAACGGTTACGAATACCACCTGTCACAAGCCGACGGCGCGGTAAAAATTGTATATTCAAGCCTGATGCCGACCAACGCTTTTGATTATCTTACAAATCTGAATAGTTACGGTTATGGTGTAAATTTCAACGAAGGTATTACCAATGCGGACACGGTTCAAGTGACCAGCGGCGGCATAACGCTGGACACGAATTTTTTGAACCAAGTTCAAAACAATGGCGGCATGGGCGTGATTCTTGCTGAAGGATGTGGCAGCACCACCAAACCGCTCATGTTGGAAATCTGGCAAAACGGACAAAAGCTGGCGTCCTCGCCGCTGTTTCTGAGTATCAGCGGCGTGGAACAAATGTATCGCTGGGTGAATCTGCGTCATTTCCTTGGACAGACAGAAACCGTGCCAACAGCCACGGCTGAACCCGCCAATTACCCTGATTCGCTTTGTAACGGCAAACGAATCGTTTTTGTGCATGGTTATAGTGTCAGTGAAACTTCCGCGCGAGGATGGGGCGCGGAAATGTTCAAACGGCTTTACCAGTCGGATTCGCGTGCCATGTTCACGGCAGTAACATGGTATGGAAATGACGGACAAATTGCCAATTGGGTTCCATTCGCTGGCGGCGCAACGCCCGATTATTACACCAATGTTGCTAACGCCTTTCTTACATCATCGAATTTGGCTGCTGCTGTGAATGCTTTGCCAGGGCAGAAATACATTGCCGGTCACAGCTTGGGCAACATGGTGGTGTCGAGCGCGATTGCCGACTGGGGATTAAACGTCAACGCCTATTTTATGATTGATGCGGCGGTTGCTATGGAGGCTTACAACGCAAGTTCCAGCGACAATTTGAATCTTGTGCCGCCGCCGTATTGGATTAACTACAGCAACCGGCTTTGGGCGAGCAAATGGTATCAGTTATTTGATTCGAGCGACGGAAGAAGCACGCTGACATGGAACAATCGTTTTGGAGACATCCCCAACGCATACAATTATTATTCGTCCACTGAAGATGTTTTAGCAAATGCAGACGGGCAATTACACAATATTTTTGCTTCCCAATACGCATGGATAANNATCTGGATTAGTTGCCAACGACGAAGCTGGCTGGGGCTTCAACATTTATTACAGCAATTACTCGATAGACCAAGCCGACCTCATCCCCGATTCCAAATTGATGACCAACTCGTCTTTCGGCTCATTTGACGACGCCAACTTATACACTCCAAGCGGCAGCGCGAATGCGGCGAACTACAATGAACACTCTCAAATCTTGGGCGATGGTATTCCGGCGTTGTCAAATGCCACTGGCGCAAACGACCTCGGAAATGCTGTCGTTCATGCAAACCACGATATGAACAGTTTCAAAGGACTCAATGCAGACGGTCTGTGGCCACGTTCAGGCGATGATTGGGAACACAGCGACATCGTGAACATCGCTTATCCTTTCAACCACGCCGTGTTCAATCAAATCGTAACGGATGGAGGTCTCCAATGAAAACCATGAAAATAAAATCAATTAGCTTTGTCGCACTAACGGTGTTGGCTTTCAATGTGCAAGCCTACGAAGGGCAAATCACCGTCCACGTTGCCGATGAAAATGGCTTGGCCGTTTCCGATGCCCAGACTGTCGTTCAGTTGGAAAACATTCTGCCGCCGGGGGAAGGCTGGGGTTCAGGCCGTCCGACGGAAACAAATGGACTCACTGACACAAATGGAAATTACGTCATAACTGGCAACAGCACTGGTGGTTCTGTCAGTGTGGCTGTTCGGAAGGATGGCTATTATTATGGAAACGGCGGAACGGCTTTCACCAACGTCATTTTGAATCGCTGGCAGCCGTGGAATCCGACCGTTGAAGTTGTGTTGCAAAAGAAAGGCGTTCAAGTGCCGATGTATGCGCGACGGGTGCGCGACATTAAAATCCCAGCCAAAGACAAGCCAATGGGTTTTGATTTAACGGCAGGCGATTGGGTTGCACCGTATGGCAAGGGCACAACTGCGGATTTTGTTTTTCAAGTCGAGGTTAAACCAACCAGATGGATTACGAATTGGTATGGCACAAGTCCGCGTCCTTATCCACTTCAAGACAACAAAATGATCGTTAGTTTTTCCGACGACGGTGACGGCATTCAATCAGCAGCACCTTTGCCCCGTGGTTTTCGGGTGGCACGTCAAGCACCAAGCGAAGGTTACAAGCCGGTGTTGGAAAAAACGCAATACGATGAAACTGTTGGCATGGTGCATCAAAATACAGAAATTCAGCACCACACGAATTTGAGTAAAAATGAAAATTACTTTTTCCGCGTGCGGACAAAGAAGGATGCGCAAGGGAACATCGTTAGTGCGCTCTATGGGAAAATTTATGGTGAGTTCAACAATGGCGGTGGAATCGGTGATACGGTGAGTTTCGACTATTATCTGAATCCCGAACCCAACTCATTGGACATGGAATTTGATCCGAGCCGAAACTTATTCAAGAAACTGTCGTTTATGGAAAAAGTCAGCGCACCATGATTGTATGAAAAAGCCGAAAATGAAATGGTGGGTTGCGCCGATGATTACCGTCAGTCTGGTGGTCACGGGATGCGTTCATATCAACGACTATCTGACCAGAGGAAAGTTCACGCCGGAAAACAGGAATTATGAAGTGGGCTTGCGTCCGACAACGACGACAAATCCTAGCGGCCAAAATCAGTCGTGTGGAGTGGCTAATACTCCCGGCGCTACAGGGTTTGTTTTAAGCATTCGTTCGAGGGATTTCAAAACGCCGCTTATAGTCTCAAATTTGGTTGCAACTTATAGCACGAAAGATGTGGCGCACAGCCAGTTTGTTGTTGTCGCAAATCCCAATGAACGCAATCAGTTTTACAACGAATTTTACCTGATACCCACATC
>PLNY01000031.1 GCA_003141915.1 Anaerolineae bacterium
GAAAAAGAAGGCTTCCGTTACATCCTGCCGCACTGGGTCGAAACCGTGCCGCCAGCAGTCAAAACGGGATTCACTGCAATCTTGTTGCCACTTCAGCCAGGCAAGGGGAAGGTGATTGCGCACCAGCTTTCGAAAATCGCGCCCGAAACCGTTCTGTTCCTGAAAAAACTGAAGCGCCTGGATCTCGGGACGGCTCGATCGATTTCGCGTGATGGGGAACCTCCATTGGTCCGCCTTTGTAGCAACAACGACGAATCGCTCTACTTCGTCCATAGCAAGGCATGCGAAAAACCCGCAGACTTCATCGAAGAAAAGCGGCAGAGCGTTAGCAGCCGCGAGGTAACGATCGCCTTCCCTCTCAAGCCAGCCACTGCATGCACGGGCAGAATCTTTGCATTCTTGCCCACAGAGTTCGACAGCGGTCTTCCATTCTTGGTCAACGCAGATTTTATTCTGAGCTTTAATCGCGAACGTGTGGTTGAAGATCGCCGTTGGAATCAATGGCTGAGAGATGAAATCGCACCGACTTTTGTGAATGCACCTCTGTCGGTATTGAATGAGACGAAATGGAAGGCTGTCGCTTATCGGTTTCTGCCGATAGCGTCTGACTTGACGCCAGGCGCAGACTTCTTTGCGCCAATCATCGAGTCCATACAAAAACAGCTGAAAACGCAGGAATGTATAATGACGGACGATGGCAAATTTGACCTGCCACAAAAGGTTTTATGTNNCTCCTCGCCGCATCCTTCTTGATGCACCGAGAGAGCGGTTCAAATTTACACTGCTGAATCCGGCTTGGGAAACCCAGTGGCAAGAACGTCTAAAGCCACTAGGAGTTGAATCACTCACGTTTGCACAACTATTCGAGACGTGTAACGACGATAAGTGGCTAAAGAGTCGAGGCGTAGAATGGTGGGAAACGCTCTTGGAGCTTTCCGCAAAATGCGATCTGAAGGCAGAAACCATTGGTTTGTTCCCAATCCTTCTCTGTCAGGACAGTAACCATCGGCCCATTTCGAGCGGTATTTTCTTTCATGCCGAAAACCAGCCGACTCCGACAGAAATTCTTTCTGATTGGCCTCCTGTGCATTTCCTCGATGCGGAACTTCAAAAACACCTTGAACAAAAGCCCGCCGTCTTAGCGTGGTTGACCAAAGTTGCCGACATTCACTCGTTCTCAGTTCAATCTTACATCACTGGCAAACTGCCNNGTGGACAAACTGATGAGCATGCTTCCGAACGACTCGTCGCGGCCACACGCTTTATCGCGAAGAACCTTCAAAATCGTGACGAACAGACCAACCAAACGCTCCGCGAGAAAATGCCGTGGCTGCTGACCGGCAAACGAGTGCTTCTACCAGCGGACCGACTCGGCAAAGAATTAGTGACCCCTGAGTGCATCGAGGACAACTCTGGTTGGAACTGGGTGTTCATTAGCGAACTGGATCGGCAGCATTTCTGGCTTTTGAGGAATGCCTACTTTGAGGGCGCTCCGGAAGCCGAAAAGGATCAGATACGAAAATTGATGGCAAGCTGTGGCGCAACCGATTTTCCCGATCCGGCGAGACGGCCTCTCTCCGACGGATTATACGATCGGGATTGCCCTCGGTGGCTCAAGGATTTTGATTTGGAACATCCGCCGTCAAATTTGAAGCAAAAAGTTGTTGCGCTGGAACGCTGGATCGGACGCTTTAAGCCCGAATACTTCGCCAAGTTTTTGGTATGCACCAACGAACACGGACTATTGTTTGGAAATGGTGAACCGAAAAAGTCTGAACTAGGCTCAGCTCTACGCAATCGCCCGTGGGTGAACTCGACGAAAGGCCTGGTTTGTCCCTCATCAGCATTTGTCGAAGACCCCGAATTTCGAGACTTTCTTCAAGATTCCGTTCCCTATGTTGCGTCCACGCTGCAAAAAGACCTTCTGGAAAAACTGGGCGTTCGTCTTCATCTGTCGTCAATGACTCTGATCGAATTGCTCCGACAGATGCGGGAAGCCGGTCAAGTGGATGAAATGCTTGCTGTGCGTATATACCGTCGCCTACAGACGATGGAGTTCAATGCGGAAGTGTTCCGTGAAGAATCGTTGATTTTACTTTGCAAGCCAATAGTCCGATGGATGAGCGCGAAGCAAGTTTTCTGGCGGGATGTTGGAGCGGTCTTTGACCAGCATTTCGGCTATGCATCACTGACGTATGAAAAAGAAGAACTTCATGGTTTTTTTACCAAGAAACTTGGTATCGCGGAGCAACCCTCAGCCAAGGAATACGCCGACGTTTGGGTTCAGACGAGCAAGGATATTCACGAAGAACAAAAAATTGTTGAGGGGCGATTGAAAGACATCCTGCCGAAGGTTGCGGAAGCGGTGGATGTGGAAACCCCGCCGGATTGGTGGCCCAGGTTGCGTCGGTTCATCAAAGTCTGGACCACAGCGTGTCAATTTGTAGACCCGCGCACCATATTCATCCCAGACGACGTGTTCGCAGAGAAGCTATTTGCGCAGACCTCAATAATTGCTTGGGCACCCGAAACCCACCTGACAACTCGCGTGAACCGGTTGCTAGGCAGGCTGGGCTGTCGGTCCCTCGCCACGCACCTGAAAAGTCGGTCGGAGATCGCAACTGTGATGTCGTCCGAGACAAAGCCGAAGTTTCTCACGCCAGCATCGAAAGAACTCCTCATTTGCTGGATCTGCGATTCAGGAGACTGGACCAAAAAAAAGAACGAAATGGCACTATTGTTGAAAACTGACGAAAAAGAGGTGACTGAATTGGTGGTAGAATACTGGCTAGAAGGCACTGATAAACGAAAGTCCAATTCAGAGACCGATGCGTATTGGGCTTGCACCGATCGCCAACTTTTCCTTCGGCATAGCGCAACAGCAAAGGCACAACAATCCGCCGTTGCAGCCACCATTGCCGAGCAATTTCAAAGAACCAACAAGCAGGCTGCGGACNNTATGCCAAAAGAGAAAGGGTGGAACGTAAGTGGACGTTATCATCCACACAACAGGAATGGCTACGAGACCTTGGTATCAATTTGGTCGTGTTGGAAGTCGCGCAAAACGATGGCAAACAAATGCCACGCGAGGCTCGTCCTGCAACTGGAATTGTTGACCATAAGGCTCCCCAACCTACTATCGCCGGCTCTTCCCAACCTGCTAAAATTCAGCCGACGCCCTCCACCAATACAGAGGAGGCTGAAGCGCAACATGCTGGAAAACCGGCTGGCACTTCAGGACAAACAAATTTGCAACCAAATACAGTGCCTGATTCTAAGACTCCAGCCGAGATTAGTGGCGGTGTCAGTTCTTTGCCAAGCTCTGTGAATCAAGATGCGGAATTAATCCAACCACTAAAGCCGGCCGACGCTGAAGTCGAATTCGTTAATGTCGCCGCCCATACCCGCAGCGCGCCAAAGCCCGAACGTAATCGAAAGAATCAAACACCCACCCGAACACAGGAGAAAAATCCACTGACACGCGTCTCACCCAAGTCTAAAACAGAACTTGAAGATAGGGCGGTGGAAATAATTAAACACCAGTTTCAAAACCATCCAGACCTACGAGATTTCAACCTGTTAGACCGACGCAAGGAATGTTGTGGCTATGACATCCACGCGGCCAAGCCGGGGCGCGTTCTCAGAATTGAAATCAAGGCTCACGCGCGTGAGGCCAAGTCAGTTTTCGTTACAAAAAATGAGTGGGATGAATCCAGACAACGGAACCGGCTTGCGGCGGATGACCGGTGGGAGCTGTGGAACGTAGAAAACATTGCCGGAGAAACGGGGAAGGCACGGATAACACGCTACATCAATATACCAGAAG
>PLNY01000363.1 GCA_003141915.1 Anaerolineae bacterium
CAACAATGACCCCATCGCTTATATCTAAATTTCTTGTGACCACCTTTGGCCATTCGGAGCCATAGTGAATGCGATCATCGATCCAAACTTCAAAGCCTTCGGTTTGAAGAGCATCTTGAAGTCTGTGAACGTAATCTTTATCTTTATGGCTGTAGCTGATGAATATATGTCCCATGCCGGAGGCTATCCAATTCAAATGAAATTATACTCCCACTGTTTGCATGAGCGAAGGAAAGACTCAGGATTCTACGAAAATCATCGTAATCAAAATCTTTCGCACGCGGATTACACGGACAAAAAAGAAAAACACGGATTTCCTTTTTTCTTCTTCCGTGAGAATCCGTGAAATCCGTGTTATCCGTGTGCGGGTTTAATAATCCATCAACTAATAGATCGGCAAATTCGTATCCACTTCCTTTGCCCAAGCGTTGATCCCGCCTTTGAGATTCTTTACCTTNNTGAGTCAAGTTCGGAGAGTCTCGACGCCAATGTGCCCAGTGGAATATTCACCGCATTCGGTATCGCAGAAATTTCCAACTCATGCGGCTCGCGCACATCCAACAGTTTCAGATGATTCTGTTTGAGCCGCGACGCAAGTTCAGACGCAGTGATATCCCAGCCCGCACCCGCCGAGCCTTCGTCGTGGTCGTGACTCGGAACGCCGCAAAACTCTTCGTAATCAATCAACTCTTTGATGTCGGCGTTCGGTCCGCACACGCGACAATTCGGATTCTTCTTCAGCTTCACAAAATCAAACGACATATCGAGCGCGTTATAAAGCAACAACTTTCCAATCAGCGGTTCGCCGATGTCGAGTAAAACTTTCAACGCTTCGGTGGCTTGGATCGTTCCAATCGTGCCGGGCAACACGCCCAGCACGCCGCCTTCCGCGCANNAGTCCGGGCGGCGGCGGTTCGGGGAAGAGACAGCGATAGCACGGTCCTTCCTTGGCATAAAAAACGCTGACCTGTCCATCAAAGCGATAAATCGACGCGTACACATTCGGCTTGCCGAGAAACACAGCCACATCATTGGTCAGATAACGCGTCGGAAAATTGTCGGTGCCATCCAGCAAAATATCGTAATCCTTGGCGATCCGCAGCGCGTTCTCAGATGTATACGGTTCGTTATAAATCTCGACTTCGATATCGGGATTCAAATCTAGCATACGATCACGCGCCGATTCGACTTTCAACTTTCCAATGGTGGCTGTACCATGAATCACTTGACGCTGTAGGTTCGACGNNCACCGATGCCGGCTGCCGACAAATAAAGCGCGACCGGCGACCCAAGCCCGCCCGTGCCAATAATCAGCGCTGACGAGCCTTTCAACTTGCGCTGACCTTCGAGCCCAACTTCGGGAATCAAAAGATGGCGCGAGTAGCGCAAGATTTCATTACGTGTTAATCCGGGAAGCATATATCTATCTCACCTTCTTCAAACACGAAGAACACGACAGTTGTGCCGCACTGCGTTTGGCGCAGTGCANNTGTCCTTCGTGGTTAAATCTTTTTTCCACCCGCAATCGAGGGAATCAGAATCACACGCGCGTTCGCATCAAGCGGAGTCTCGAGTCCCTGCAAATCTTTTATATTGTTTTCGCCGACAAACAGATTCACAAACGGACGCAGATTGCCATCGCCGGTATAAAGATGCGGTTTGAGTGTCGGAAATTTTTCAATCAAATGCTCCATCGCTTGAGCAACGTTGGTGCCATTCACTACGATCTCTGCTTGCCCATCCGTATAGCTTCGCAATGGAGTTGGGATCTTCAAAGTTGCCATGATTATCCTCGATAATAGAATAATGACTTGAAGGTTGAAAGTCAAGTTAACTTTCAACCTTCGTGATTTCAACTAGCTGACCGGAACCGGATCACAGNNCCTGGCGTTCGACCACTGCCTCGCAGGTTGAAGCGTTTAAAATCTCAACCGAACCAGCCATCGCAAACGGCTGCATGAAATTCTGAATATATTCTTTATCTTCGGACTCAGCAATCAACACGAGAGTGTGCTGTCCATCCAGGACAGCATCTCCGAGCAAATCTACGCCGAACTTGCGCGCATTCTGTTTGGTTAAGTGTTGCAACAACATCTGCCCCATTTCGGGATTCTTGGCCGGGCAAGTTTCAGCGGTATGCTGGTGACGAACAAAGTAGAGAGACATTTGAAACTCCTTTGGTTTTNNTTCAACGAACTGCGAACGATCTTCGAGCAATCGCCATGAACGCGACTCAATCGCTTTGCCTGAATCCACGCTCGTGATGATATACGAAAAAAACGGCTGCGCCCAATCGCGGTCAAATTCTGACGGACGATTGGGATGATCGGGATGCGAATGGAACACGCCGATCAGACTCAGCCCGAGGCGGTCTGCTTCCAATTCAGCCTCGATATAATCTTCAGGCGTGATCAAATAACGATTATGGCGCGCGGCATCTTCGCGCGAATTAGCAAGCGGCACAATTGTCTTCACTGCGCGCTCCGAGCCATCCGCGCCAAGCAAAAAGCCCGCGCCTTCTTCCGGATAAGCCTGCTCACCGTGCGCGTGAATTTGCTTCAAAACATCTTTTGAAAGACGTAACATCACTTGCTTTCCCATAAATTCTTATCACTCAAATATTTATAACCTGCATCGGGAAAGAGTGTAACAATCACGCCATCTTTGATTGTTGACGCAACTTGCAGGGCCGCAACCAGCGCCGCACCAGATGAGATGCCAACGAACAGACCTTCTTCACGCGCCAGCCGTCGCACCATTTCATGCGCCGACTCGGTCTGGACTTCGAGCGTTTCATCGGCAAACGATGGATCATAAATCCCGGGCTTGATCGCGCTCGGCATATGCTTGAGTCCTTCAAGTCCATGAAAGGATGCATCCGGTTGGAAAGCGATGATCTTTACATTCGGCGCGGTTTCGCTACGTTCGCTTCGCTCACTACTCAACCAGTGTTCGCGCAGATAACGACCCGTGCCCATCAACGTGCCAGATGTGCCAAGCCCGGCGATAAAATGCGTGATCTGTCCATTCGTTTGAGCAAGGATTTCAGGACCGGTCGTCAGATAATGCGCTTGCCAGTTGGCATCGTTGTTATATTGATTTGCATACCAATATAGATCAGGGTTTTCAGCAGCCATTTTGCGCGCCACAAGAATAGCACCGTCCGAGCCTTCAGATGGATCGGTGAGAATCACTTCAGCGCCGAGCACACGCAGAATTGTGATCCGCTCCGGGCTGGCATTGGCAGGCAAACATAACGTGACAGGAATTCCCAGCGCCGCGCCGAAGATTGTATAAGATATTCCCATGTTGCCGGAGGTTGAATCAAGCAAGCGTTTGCCAGAAGTAAGATCGCCATTAGCAATCGCAGTGCGGATAATATTCAGCGCGGGACGATCCTTGACCGAGCCGCCCGGATTGAACCATTCAGCTTTGGCAAAAACTTGAACGAAACGCGGCAAGCCCAAGGTCACGCGGCGAAGCGGAAGTAAAGGCGTGTTCCCGACATGAGACTCAAGTCCATCATCGAATGATTGAATTTGAGTTTTCCGAATTTGTGTAAGTGTCATATTAATCACGTCATTGCGAGTGCAGCGAAGCAATCTCCGATTTCGCGAGGGGATTGCTTCGGGGGCACTTGCCCTGCGTGCAAGTGCAGGGAGAACTCCCCTCGCAATGACATCATGCTCCAAAATAAAATCAGCCAACGATAACAAAAAAGGACGCCATGCTAGCGCCGTCGATTCGATTCATCGAATGCGGGAGCCGCACACCGTCCTTCAATTCGTTGGCTGACTTTTTGAAGAGGCGGTGTTACGAACCCCGCCTCATACAGGAGCAAAGGTAAAAAGTAAACATAAGGTTACCTATAAGATGACGGCTATTTTACAGTTCTTACTTGATTTGTCAAGACAAAAATGTTAGCCTACCTGCCCAAATACGACAACAGAATCTTTGTATGTGGATTCAAAATTTTCATCGTCGGATTTGGGAAGGTGCCGAAGGACTTCGATGCACTGAGCGAGTGGCTTCGCGAAGCACCCTGCGGGTTAGCCCCGCGAGCCATGCTGAGGGAAATCAGAAGAACTTCAAAGAACGGCATAAAGTTTTCGGATTACAGCTGATTATGTAAGCGCTCGGATTGCGAATGATATAATTTCCGCAACGAGGATAATCATTATGGATCAACCGAAGAAATCAAGAAAAGAATTAAATCAGGAATACATGAAACGTCCTAAACCGGCGGGCGTCTTTCAAATCAAAAATACAGCTAACGGAAAAGTATTGCTGGGAAGCAGTTTGAATCTTGAAGGTCCGCTAAACAGCCATCGCTTTATGCTCAAGATCGGAAGCCATCGCAACAAAGTCCTTCAACAGGAATGGATTGAATATGGCGAGGATCATTTTGTCTTTGAAATTTTGGAAACTGTAATCGTTAAAGATGATCCGAATTTTAATTTAAGCGATGAATTGACCCTGCTCGAAATGATCTGGCTTGAAAAATTGCATCCGTTCGGTGAGCAAGGCTATAATCTCAATTCAAATATTCGTCAGGTGTAAAGATAGAGCGGACATTGAAAGTCCGCTCTTCTTTATTTATGTTTCCAAATCGTGAAGTCTTTTAGGATTGAGCCGCCGATGAATTCGCGCACGATGGAATTTTCGGGGATCACATCTGCATCAATGGGCAGGAACCATTCGAGAAAAGCCAGCAGGCGTTTGGCTTCGATGTATTCCGGCGTGCCATGTTCCACTTGTCGCAGCAATGGCTCGACGAACGGCTTGAGGGCGGATAGTTCATACACCAGCGCGGAGTTGAACATCACGTCGGCGTTTTCCTGATAAGGAAAAATATGTTTCTTCTCGCCGCTTCGCACCGATTCCCAGCGTGAGATGGTCTGCGCGGCGCTGTAGCCGCGTTCCTGCGCGTCGCGCACGATGCGGCGAATGAGGCGTGTGTCCGTCGTCGAGACGCGGTTGTGGCGGTCGAGGTTGAGCTGAGTCAGCGCCGAGACATAAATCTTGAAGGCGCGCCCGCTCAACGTCGAAGGCAGAAGACGCGGATCGAGTCCATGAATGCCTTCCATGATGATCGGCTGTCCATGATGCAATTGCAAATGTTCGCCCGTTTCGCGCTTGCCGGTTTTGAAGTTATAGCGCGGCAGTTGGATTTTTTCACCGGCAATTAACTTATCCAGATGTTCCGCAAGCAATTGGAGATCAACTGCTTCGAGTGCTTCAAAGTCCGGCTGTCCATCTTCACCGAGCGGCGTTTGATCGCGATCCAAAAAATAATTATCTAGCTCAAGTGGATACGGCGAGATGCCGAGCGCCAGCAGTTGAATCGTGAGGCGACGCGAGAAAGTTGTTTTGCCCGATGATGATGGTCCCGCGATCAGAACGATGTGCGATTTTTTTTCTTCGATCTGTTGCGCGATCTCAGCGACGTTTTGTTCATGCAACGCTTCGGAGACCAATACAATCTCGTGCTCGCGTCCGGCTCGAATGGCATTGTTCAACGCGCCGACGTTATCAATGCCGAGACGATTGAGCCAATCGCCATACTGACGAAATGCCAAAAGCAGTTTGGGATATTCACCCGCTGGCTCAAGCTGAGTGGGCGCATGTCGGCGCGGGAAACGAAGCGTGAAACCGCCATTGGTCGCGTATAAATCAAACCATTTGAGATAACTCGTTGAAGGCACCATGTAACCGTGATGGTAGTCCATGTGATTGCCAAAGCGATAAAGCGTCAGGTAATCTTTTTGACGATACGCCAGCAAACGCACCTTATCGTCATAACCAATCGAACGGAAATATTCAATCGCTTCATTCAGCGGGATTTCCTTTCGCTCGAACGGCAAATCGGCTTGGATCAACTCCTGCATGTGCGATCTCAACGCGGCGATCTCTTCCATCGACAATGGTTTGCGTCCACTAACCTGACAATAATATCCGCCAAACGAAATCGAATGGTCAATGGTCAACTTGACTTTGGGAAAGAGATCGGCGAATGCTATTTCCAACAGAAAGTTCAACGAACGGCGATAGATGAGCGCGCCATCCGAATCCGACATGATCACGGGCCGAACGCGCGCGTCCATGTCAATCGGATAGGTCAACTCGTGAAGGTCATCGTTGACAATAGCGGCCACCACCGGCGCGGAGAATTCAACCGCCTTGAAGAACTCCCCCACTTGCGCGCCGCGCGGACCCGATAACACGCGCCCGTCGAGGAGATGAATCTCCACTTGCGGGCGCGGCGAAACCAGATTGAATTTTGATTCTGCGTTCATAACTTACGAGGAAAGGTATTGTATCACCGAAGATTGAACGTCATTGTGAGGAGCGTAGCGACGAAGCAAACTTAACATAGATGAACGCCAATGAGGTTTTCCCGCTAAAATTCAAAGAAGGGTATGGTAATTTTTATACTATATGGGACTTACGCAAGAAGCATTTGAATAGACGGTGATTTGAGTTGTTGGCGCAAATA
>PLNY01000091.1 GCA_003141915.1 Anaerolineae bacterium
CCAAACGGACAAAGTACTACTCCCAATGTCCCCGCCAACCCTGGCACTCCAAATCGTCCCATGATGGGACGCGGATTTGGCTACGGGCGCGGTCCGATGACGATGGGACGTGGGCCAATGATGATGGGTCACGGCTATAACCAATTCGGCAGGTCCAGGTCTTCTGGTTCGTCTGGAATGATGGGCTTCATGTTCTTGGGGCTGGTCGGCTTGATCGTTTTACTAGCCGTACTTGCTGGGGTGGCCTTCGTCTTTTACAAATTGGGAATGAGTGCCGGCATTTCTTCTGTGCTCCTCGCACAGCAAGCCTCCAACACAGTTGTAACAACAGATTCAGACCCGCCTGCAAGAGCCAGCCGCGCTCGAAAAACAGAATAAACAACAATCATTCGAAAAATAAGGCGACCTTATAAGGTCGCCTTATTTGTTTCTTTTTCGTGGATGGTAATAACTATCTTTTCAGCGTGCGGTATTTCAAGCGGTGCGGAGTTTCGGCATCCTTGCCCAATCGCTTGCGCCGGTCTTCATCATATTCCGACCAATTGCCGTAGAAGAAATGAACGCCGCCGTCATCTTCAAAGGCCAGGATATGTGTGGCGATGCGATCCAGGAACCAGCGGTCATGACTCACAACGATTGCGCAGCCCGCGAAGTTTTCAAGCGCTTCTTCCAAAGCCCGAAGCGTGTTCACGTCGAGATCATTGGTCGGTTCATCGAGCAGAATCACGTTCGCACCGCTGGTCAATGTTTTGGCTAAATGTACGCGGTTGCGCTCCCCGCCCGATAATACTTTAATCTGCTTCTGCTGATCGGTTCCGAGAAAATTAAACGAGGCAACATACGCGCGTGAGTTCATCTTGCGCGCCCCGAGCGTGATCGTATCTTCACCGCCTGAGATTTCTTCCCAAACTGTTTTCTCGCCATCGAGCGGACGCAGTTGATCGGCATAAGCCATCTTCACCGTCTCGCCGATTTTGATCGAGCCGCCATCCGGCTTTTCCTGTTCGGTGATCATCTTGAGCAGGGTCGTTTTGCCCGCGCCGTTCGGACCGATGATGCCGAGAATGGAACCGGGCGGAATGTTCACGCTCAAATCATCGATCAACAAATGATCGCCGTAGGCTTTATTCACGTGTTCCATATTGATGACGATATCGCCCAGTCGCGGACCAGGTGGGATATAAATTTCCTGTTCACCGCGATACTGTTCAAATTCCTGGCTCAATAATTTTTCATAAGCGGTGATGCGCGCTTTACCTTTGGCCTGACGCGCCTTGGGCGACATGCTGATCCATTCCAATTCGCGTTCGAGCGTCTTCTGCCGCTTCGACTCGGATTTCTCTTCCTGCGCCAGCACTTCTTTCTTTTGTGCCAGCCATAAAGAATAATTGCCTTTCCATGGAATTCCGTAGCCACGATCCAATTCAAGGATCCAGCCTGCCACATTATCGAGGAAGTAGCGGTCATGCGTCACGGCGATGACCGTGCCTTTGTATTCGCGCAGATGATGTTCGAGCCACGCCACCGACTCCGCATCGAGGTGATTGGTCGGCTCATCGAGCAAAAGAATATCGGGTTCGGTGAGCAGTAAGCGGGTCAGTGCGACGCGGCGCCGTTCTCCACCAGAACAAACCTTGATAGGCGTATCCGCAGCGGGACAACGCAAAGCATCCATGGCCAGATCAAGATGGCTGTCGAGATTCCAGGCATCCACCTTATCGAGTTGCTCCTGCAATTTCGATTGCTCGGCTACCAGCGCATCGAAGTCGGCATCCGGCTCGGCAAATTTGGCGTTGACTTCATCGTAGCGTTTGAGCATTTCAACGATGGGCTGCACGGACTCTCTCACCACCTCGATCACGGTTTTCGTTTCATCGAGCTTCGGCTCCTGCTCCAGCAAGCCGACGGTGTAACCTTTGCTCATGGAAATCTCGCCCACGTAATCCTTGTCCACGCCCGCCATGATGCGCAGCAACGTGGACTTGCCCGCCCCGTTGAGACCCAGCACGCCGATCTTGGCGCCGTAATAGAAGCCGAGCGAGATGTCGCGCAGGATTTGTTTGTTGGGCGGGACGACCTTTCCAACTTTGTTCATGGAATAGATAACGAGCGTATCGGATGGCATGGTGAGAGAATTGTATCAGAGAGTAAAGAGCAGAGAACAGGATTGTGCTATACTTTAAACAACAATCAGGAGAAACGAATGAGCCAAATTTATAAGTTACCTCTTGTCCTGGAACCTCAACCTGAGGGCGGTTATGTGGTCACCTGTCCATTATTACCTGAATTAATTACTGAAGGTGAAACCGTGCAGGATGCTTTGCAGAATGCAAACGATGCGCTTGCCGCAATTGTAGAAGCGCTAAAGGATTTGAAAAAGCCTTTGCCTTCTGTATTACAGGCGACAAAAGAAAATACTCCTCTTTGGGTTGAGACTGTTTTAGCCATATGAAGTATCGTGAGGCATCCAAGAAGTTGAAAGCCTTGGGCTGTGAAGAATTGCCGCGCCGCGGGGAGGGTTCACATCGAGTTTGGCATAATCCGAAGAATGCCAGGATTGCTCCGTTGCCCGATTGGGGTGCGAAGGATTTGAAACTTGGG
>PLNY01000317.1 GCA_003141915.1 Anaerolineae bacterium
CGTTGCGACTACAATTTTGGTGCTCATCGGCTCTGTTCTCTATCCGCAGGTTGCTGTATAAAGTAGAGTAAAATTAAATACACATGTTAAAAAACTTGCGCTTTATGAGCGCAAGTTTTGGATTCTCTGGAGAAAATTTTTGGAAGGACCCACGAACATGAAAACGCCGATTGAATCCTCGGATCAAGCACAGCGCGTCGAAAACGCGCCGAATACGTTCGCGGCTCTGCGACATCGCAATTTTCAACTTTATTTTGGCGGACAACTCATTTCGAATGCCGGCACATGGATGCAGGTGATCGCTCAAGGCTGGCTGGTCTATGAACTCACGCATTCCGATCTGGCGCTCGGCATCGTTGGATTCGCGGCGGCGGTTCCGGCTTTGATCGTCTCTCCGTGGGGCGGAGTCGTGGTGGATCAAGTCCCGAAGCGCACGCTTTTGATTTTGACGCAGGCCAGCGCCATGCTGCTGGCATTTATTCTCGCCGCACTGACTTTTACGAACGTGGTTCAGGAATGGCATATTATTCTTTTGGCAGGCGGCATCGGATTGGTCAACGCCTTCGATGGACCTGGACGGCAGTCATTCATAGCCGAAATGGTGGGACGCGAAGATTTGCCCAATGCCATCGCCTTAAATTCGTTGATGGGCAATGGCGCACGCGTGATCGGCCCGGCGCTGGGGGGAATCTTGCTGGCCGTTGTCGGCGCGGCATGGTGCTTTACGATCAACGGTATTTCCTTTCTGGCGGTGATTGTCGGATTATGGGCAATGCAGGTCAAGCCTCATCAGCCATTGCATTTTATGGAATCTCCATGGAAGCAATTAATCAGCGGCATTCAATATGTTTCCAAACAAATTGATTTGGGCGGGCTTTTACTTTTGGCATCGATCTTTAGCATATTCGGAATTTCATATGCGACCGTTCTTCCGGCCTTTGTGGAACAGGTCCTGCATCAAGGCGCCGCGGCTTATGGCTGGGTCAATGCCGTGATCGGTGTCGGCGCGGTGGCTGGCGCGTTGATGATTGCCAGGCAGCATGGTCCAAGCTGGCGCGGTTCATGGCTGGTCATCGCCGGCATTGCATTTCCAATCATCCTTGGTGCGTTTGCGTTTATGCCAATCTATTTTGTTAGTTTGATTCTTGCGTTCGGTTTAGGTCTTGGCTTTATGGTGCAATTTACGATGATCAATACGCTTCTGCAAACGCGCGTGGACGATCAGCTGCGCGGCCGCGTGATGGCTTTATATACGCTGACATTTTTCGGCTTTGCACCGTTGGGTAATCTGGCAATCGGCGTGCTGGCGCAATCCATTGGATTGAGTGATTCGATCTTGATTTTTGCTGTTCTGAGTTTAGCTTTGACGTTGATCGTGCTGAGAAGAATTCCGCNNGGCCACGGAATTTCAGCTGGTCCGGCAAAGCCATGTTTCTCCTGTACAAAGATTCTTCCGTGCGATGGCTGAGTGCAACCCGGTTCATCTGTAAATGTGATGGATGTATCGTTTGTTGCCAGAGGATCGAAGACGATTTGCCCGGCTTGGCAGTGCCAGACTTCGCCGATGTAATGTTGCATGATTGGACTTTCATCGTCGCCGGGATGTAACGGAATATCGAGCCAGATTACTTTTACTTGTGTCCCTTCGCGGACGACTTTCGTGACAACTGTTGGCGAATAATAGGGTGATTGCGGCAAAGACGCTAAATCGGGATAATCAATCTCCAAACTATTAATATCGCCATTGACATTCATCTGTGAAGCTTTTACCCAGCACGGTTTATGCCCACCGATGGCTTGCACATAAAGCCATTGCGAATCCTCGCGTCGCCCGATGACTTCGAGATTACTCCCCGTCACCAAGCCAGTGAAATATAAATAGGGTGCACCAGGACCATAGCGGCAATTGGATGTTTCCAATACTTGTGCGCGCAGGATGGCAAATGTCGGTGTGATGGATGGGACAGGTGTATCGGTAGGGAATGGTGTGTTTGTCGGTGAAAGCGTCGAGGTTGAGACAGTGGTCGGAGTTATCGGTGTGGATATTTCAATGGTTGATGTGGCCGCCTTCGGTGCGGAGGGAAACGATGATTTAACCGGCGCGCAGGAAACCAATATCCATGTTAAACAAATCCCAATCCATAATCGTTTTTGCATGGTCTATATTTCATTGTCCATTCAACGCGGCATCGATGGTTTGTTGAAAAATGGAATAGGGCTGCGCACCGTCCACACTCGTTGTCCGAGTCTGGCCATTGACGGCATAAGTCAGGACAAAGAAGGGCGTGCCTTGAACGCCAGCTGCACGCGCATCCTTGAAATCCTGATTCACTTGATCGAGATATTTGTGACTGCCATAGCAGGAATTGAAGGCGTTCATATCCAAGCCGACAGTTTGAGCAATGGCTTGCAGGCGGAGATCGGTGAAGGAGCCGGCATCCTCGCCCAGCACATTGGCGAATAAAGCATCGTGCATTTGCCAGAACTTATTTTGATCTGCGCCGCAATAGGCAGCCATTGCCGCATCCTGCGATTCAACGCTTCCCTGACCCATGTTTGCACTGACCCAATTCCCGGCTGAACGATATGTGTACTGAACCTTGCCAGTCTTGACGTAAGTATCAATAATCTGCGTTTCTGTATTGATCCAAAATT
>PLNY01000399.1 GCA_003141915.1 Anaerolineae bacterium
AAATTTCTCTTACCGAAATGGAGAAAAGGCAATGCGAAAATATATTTTAGTGGTTTTGATATTGATACTTACGGCATGTGCGCCGAATGCAAAGCATACTGAGAACAGACCATTACAAGCCAGCCCCTGACTCCAACATTGACTTCAGTTTCGACGAATATTCTGGCGTCTCGTGCTGATAATAATGTACTTCCCACACCGTCAACCGCATGTCAATAACGCTTAGCGAAACACCTCCCCGGCCTGCAGCCGATCCCAAATCATGCCCTTGACTTAAAAAAAGAAACATATATAATATTAGAACATATGTTCTGCTGCTAATATGGCTAATATAAAACGTTTTTCATTAACCCTTGGACCTTTGGCAAAGCTCGCTTCCGACACCGACACGCTTCATTCTGTCCCCGCGCCTGCTCTGCCATCCCTGAGCGCAGTCTTAGCTGAATTCAGCCCGCTGCCGCCCGCCGCCCTTTTCCTTGGCCTCGGCAATGACGGTTTGCCCATCCTGCTTAATTTGCTAGATTCGCTGCCGGGTGCGATCATGATCGTTGGAGATAAAGGAAGCGGCAAAACGAATTTCCTTCAAACCATTTCCAGTTCCGTGGAGCGGGCTTATTCACCACAAGAAGTTAGCTACTCCGTAATAACAGACGATTTATCGGAATGGAAGAACGTCAAGTCTTCAAGGAACTGTGATGACATATTATCGTCCCGCGAATCAACGGCTGCAAATTATTTGAATTCGTTGGTCGCGTGGGCCCATTCCAACAAAGGAAGTCAGCAAGTAGAGCTGCTATTAATTGATCATCTTGAATCACTGCTGGTCGCTGCCGAAACTCTACAGGATTTGCGCTGGTTATTATTGCGCGGCCCTTCCAGACATGTTTGGCCGATTGTGACCATCCATACCTCCGTTGCTGTTTCAGAATGGTTTGGGCCCTGGCTTGACTCGTTCCGCACACGATTGTTTGGNNATTTCTGGTTCGCAATTTGTTATGCGTGACGGAAATGATTGGTTACCGTTTTGGATTCCGACATTGGAATAGGAGATCATATGCACATTGGAATGTTATGGTTCGATGACAATCCCAACTTGAGTCTAAAGAAAAAGATTGAGAAAGCGGTAGTCTACTACCGGGAGAAATATCGTCATGAGCCAAATTTGTGTTTGATTCATCCCACCATGATCGAAAATAGCAAATCGAATGATGAAACCATGGAATTGGATAATATTGATGGCTTGACGATCCGTTCGTACCGCCCTGTTCTTCCAGGTCATTTCTGGATTGGGATCGAAGACAAGAACTAGGTTAGAATAGTTCAAGGATGCTTCAATTCAATATTTTATTGTTAGTATTTCGCGAGAAGCCATAAATTTAGGTGATATGAGAAAACTATTTTCGTTCAATATGATCACGCTTGATGGTTTATTTGAAGGAGCGAACCATAATATACACTGGCACAATGTGGATGCGGAATTCAATGAATTTGCTATTGCGCAGCTCAATGAAATAGGTACACTTCTTTTCGGACGCGTGACCTATCAGATGATGGCGAGCTATTGGCCCACCTCTGAGGCGGTCAAGAATGACCCGGTTGTTGCTGATTTGATGAATCGGATGCCGAAGATTGTAGTTTCAAAAACAATGGCAACTGCCGAATGGAATAACACCAAGTTGATCAGGGGTCAGAGTGCTGACGAGATTTCAAAACTAAAAAAGCAGTCGGGGCATGACCTTGCCATATTTGGCAGCGCCAACTTGATGTCGACCTTGATGGGAATGGACCTGATTGACGAACATCGCGTGATGGTCAACCCTGTGATTCTTGGAGCTGGCACCCCATTATTTCAAACAAAGGATAAATTCAATTTGAGACTTTTAGGTACGAGACCGTTTGGAAACGGAAACGTTTTGCTGTGTTATGAATCTAATAGAAAATGATCAAAGGAGAATAACATGGTTAAAGTCACGACTGGATTTTCAATGTCATTGGATGGATTTGTCGCTGGGCCAAACGATGGCCCGGAAAATTCTTTGGGCGATGGCGGTGATCGGCTCTTTAAGTGGTATTTTAGTGGCGATGCTGCGCATGAAGTTCCGAGCGGTAATCGATTGTTTAAGATGTCGAAAGATGGCGCCGACATGGTTCAAGAAGCCAGCCAATCGGCTGGGGTATTGGTGACGGCCCGCAGGACATTTGACATCGCTCATGCCTGGGGCGGCAAACATCCCATGAACGTGCCGATTGTTGTGGTGACTCATGAAGTCCCGCAGGAATGGATCAATAAGCCTGGATCGCCCTTCACATTCGTGACCGATGGCATTGTCAGCGCCATTGAAAAGGCCAAGCAAATCGCAGGGGATAAATCTGTGGTCGTTGGCGCTCCAAGTATTGTGAAGCAGTGCATCCAAGCCGGGTTGATGGACGAGATCCACATCGACCTTATACCAACCCTGCTATTTGGCGGTATTCCATTGTTCGATCACCTGGGGATTGCACCCGTTGATTTACAAGTTATGGAGGTAAATGCAACTGCGGAGGTTATCCACATCACTTTCCGCGTTATTAAGTAACGGACTATTTTATCCGATCGCCACCGCAACTGCCACGGCATGACTCATACTATGGCTGATACTCACCGACCAATTCGTCAATCCAAGTTCTTTTGATTTTCGTTCCGCCGTACCGCGCAGAGTAAGTGTCGGCACATTTTGTTCATCGCCGAGAACCTCGATTTCTTTCCAAGTCACTTCGCCGATGCCCGTGCCTAACGCTTTCGACACCGCTTCTTTCGCGGCAAAACGTCCCGCCAACGATTCGACATTCTTTCCGCATTGCTCGAGTTCAGCAGAAGTATAAATACGCTCAAGGTAATGTTTGCCATGCCGCGCGATCACTTCGGAGACGCGTGAAATTTCAATCAAGTCAACGCCCGTTCGCAAAATCATCACATGCCAAAAAATTACAAGTTATGATCCAGCGACTGCAACAGCCAATCGTTCAGAGTCAATATATTTTCGAGCGACTTCCAAAACGTCTGCGCGCGTAACCGATTTGACCAAATCCGGATACCGGCGATAATAATCCAAGCCAAGAACATAGCGCTCGATATTGATCAATGCGCCGGCCACGCCGCTGTTCGATTCCAACGACAGCGGCAGGCGCCCAACGAAATTCGCCTGACTATCCGACAATTCTTCTTTGGTAATACCGACCTTAACAAATCGCTTCAACTCCTTGACGATCAAATCGCTCGCCTTCTTGACGTTAGCCGGATTCACACCTGCGCTCACCGACCACGAACCGGGACCAATTCCCGCGCTCAAATTTGAATAGGCATAATAGGCAAGTCCCGCTTTTTCACGCACCGAATCCCCGATGCGTCCGCCCAAACCAAATTGTCCAAGAATCCAATTGCCCAGCGAAGAGGCCAAATAATCCTCATCGGTGCGGCGCGGACCATTTGTCCCGATAATTAAATCGGCTTGGGACTTCCCATCAATCTTAACGTGGCGCTTGACGGTTTCGTCCAAACGCTTCAACTCCGGCATCTTCGGCGGATCAACTTGATTCGGGTTTTCCCAATCGCCAAGCACGCGACTAATTAGGTCCATTGCCTTCTTCGGCTCGACCGCGCCGACCACTGTGACAACCATCCCACGCGGCCCAAAACTTCGACGATGATCTTCCGCTAAGTCCTGCCGCGTGATAGCTTGGATGGTTTCCGGGAATCCATCTTCAGGACGCGCATACGGATGGCCGCGAAAAAGAATTTCATCGAAGGTCAAATTCGCCATATCGGAAGTGTCTTGCGCGCGAATGGCAAGGCCGGTCAAAAGCTGATGACGAAGTTTCTCCACTTCATCGTCCGGGAAGATCGGTTGGCGCAAGGTTTCCGATAGCAGATCGAGCAAAAGAGTCAAATCTTCGACCAATGCCCGGCCATGAAATCCGGTCGTGTGGACTCCCGCATCAAATCCCAAACTCGCGCCAACTGATTCAAGTTCATTATAGAGACTATCAAAGCTGTGTTTCTCTGTGCCGCGCATCAATGCTGAAGCAGTGAAATCCGCTAGGCCAAGTTTTTCATCGGGATCAAACAAACTTCCCGCATTAACATACCCGTTGATGGAAACAGATGGGCTATTGAAATTGGCACGGCACAACACGGTGATGCCATTCGGCAGAACTTTGCGATGAATATCCTCCGGCCCCGGCAAAGACGATGTGCTTGCAGGCGATGATTTACGTTGAGCGCACATTATTCACCCTTCCCTGCTGGAATATAAGTTCCAACCACCCGGTTTTGCTTACNNAACATTTCACTATAGCCAAGCCAGAAAGCCTGGTTGGTAATATTTTCCATGCCGTATGCAAAATTTGCGCGCGCTTGTTTGATGGCGCGTGCGACTTCATCCTTCGATACCAACTCATCCTGCACACGTTGAAGTTCAGCATCCAGCGCAGCCAGCGCATCATCCGGCGTCCGTTTGGGATGAATGGTCAGCGTGATGTAATAAAGGAAAGGATCAATTGTTGTAGTTGAGCCGCCCGAAAGCGACACCGCCAATTCCTTATCTACGAGAGCGCGATAAAGCCGCGACGTCTTGTTCGAGATACTGCCTGCGCCGAACATATTTAGATTCGATGGGCCAGCCAACAGACTATCCAGCACGGAAAGCGCAAAGAAATCCAGATGCGACGCGGCAGGAAAATGATACGCCGCTTGCAGATAAGCCGTCTCACCCTGACCTTCAATGGACAGCCGCACCTCGCCATGTTGTTCCGGCTCAGGCCTTGCCAGCCGAGGCGGAGTCGTGCCGGCAGGAATCTTTCCAAATAATTCCTTGATACGACCCAGCATCTCTTTGGCTTGGAAATCACCGGCCACGCCCATCACTGCATTGCCGGGAACATAATACGTGCGGTAATGATGATACAAATCGTCGCGCGTCATGGAAAGAATGTCCGCCATATCGCCGATGACTTCATGATGATACGGATGCACGCGAAACGCGGCTTGTTGAATCGCTTCTCCAAGCTGGAAGAGAGGTTCATTCTCGTTGCCTTCGCGCTCCGAGGCTACAACCGTCCGCTCGGAGGCAAACTCTTTTTCATCGAAGACGCTGTGGCGCATTCGATCCGCTTCGAGGCGCAAGGCGAGATCGATTTTATCGGCAGGCATGGTCTCGAAGAAAGTTGTCCAATCGAGGAATGTAAAGGCATTCCACATTCCGCCATCGCGCGAAATCGCCTTATCCATTACAGAAGCAGGATACTTGGGTGTACCTTTAAATTGCATATGTTC
>PLNY01000285.1 GCA_003141915.1 Anaerolineae bacterium
AATTATCACCGGCAGATCAGCCTTGCGGTTGACATGTTGCTGAGCGGGATCTTTGTCTGGCTGCAAGGAGGTTTAGCCGGCCCGGTTGCGTGGGCGGGACTTTTACCCATCCTTACCGGCGCGGTCTATCTTGAATACTGGGGCGCGTTGATCAGCGCGGCTTTGTTTGCCGCGCTATCGATGGCGAATGCTTATTCTTATATCCGAAGTTTCTCTTTACCGGCAATGGGCTGGGTGGGAACATACCTGGTACTTGGAGGGTTGTTCGGATTCCTCGGCCGGCAACTGGCAACCCGTTTACATGCCGTGCGCCAGAAATGGCTCGAGGCCGAAAACAAGAAACACTCGATCCAAAGCGAACGCCTGCGTGCCATCTATGAATTGACTTCAACCCTGACGGCGACTCTCTCTTATAAGCGCGTGCTCGATTCTGCTCTTGACCTTGGATTTGCTGCGCTCAACCCCGATCCAGATCAGGCTATTGACGATCCGCTGGTCAGCGCGGTTCTGCTATTCAAAGGAGGACATCTGCAAGTTGGTTCAGCGCGGCGCTTCACTCAGGCCGATCTGCGCGTGACATTTCCTGCCGCTGAAGGAATTTTACAGAAAGTCTTTGAGGTGGGCGAACCGACTTCTCCCAGGGATATCGGCTATGACCCGGAATTGGGGCGGGTGATCGCTTTCCGTAACTGCACGTCCGCCTATTGCTTTCCCCTGCGAAGCGGGTTTAACATCTACGGCGCGATGATCTTTGCCCACCCTGACGCCAACTACTTTACTCCCGACCGCCGCGATATGCTCGACATGATCGGGCGGCAGTCTGTTGTGGCAATTCAGAACGCGCGCTTGTATCAGGATTTGGTCGAGGAAAAGGAACGCATGATTGATGTGCACGAAGAGGCGCGTAAAAAACTGGCGCGTGATCTGCACGATGGGCCGACTCAATCTGTGGCGGCCATGGCCATGCGCATCAACATTGCCCGCCGCCTGGTGGAAAAAAATCCAAAGTCTGCGGTGGATGAATTGTCCAGGATCGAGGAACTGGCACAGCGCACCACCAAGGAAATCCGTCATATGCTTTTCACCTTGCGGCCTCTTGTTCTTGAATCTCAAGGCCTGGGCGCGGCGCTCAAATCCATGGCCGATAAAATGCGCGAAACATATAACCAAAATGTCATCGTCAATATTGATGAAAAAATCGCCTCGCAAATGGAAATGGGAAAACAGGGAGTCATCTTTTACATCATTGAGGAAGCGATCAATAATGCCCGTAAACATGCCAGCGCCGCCAACATCTGGGTACGGCTGGGGCCGCTCCAGCCAGGCTTGGTTTTGCTGGAGATCGAAGATAACGGCGTCGGCTTTGACGTGGAAGCAGTCAATAAATCATATGATAAACGCTCGAGCCTCGGCATGGTCAACTTGCGCGAGCGGACGGAACTGGTGAATGGCTTGTTGAACATTCAGTCTACGATTGGCAAAGGCACTAAAATTCAGGTTTATATTCCTCTGACGGAAGAAGCGGCCGACCGTTTGCATCACGGCCGGTCGAAATAAAATTCATTCATGCCCACAGCCGCAACCCTGTATTATTTTGCTCATGAAGCAGGTAATCGTTCGCGCCCGCCCGTCATTTTGATTCACGGCGCGGGCGGCAATCATTTATCCTGGCCGCCTCAGCTCCGACGTTTGCCGGATCATCGCATATTTGCGCCGGACCTGCCCGCGCATGGCAAATCGGAAGGCATAGGGCGTCATACCATCGAAGATTATGTTCAAGACGTTCTTGAGTTCATGTCGGAGTTGAAAATTTATTCCGCGATTCTCGTGGGGCATTCGATGGGATGCGCGGTGGCGCTTTCAGCGGCGATTCGTTTTCCGGAACGCGTGACCGCTTTAGGTCTGATCGGAGGCGGAGCGCGTCTGCGCGTTGCGCCAGCTCTTTTGCGAAGCGCATCTGACCCATCCACGTTCGAGAACGCAGTGAAGATGATTATGGATGCTTCGTTCTCACAATCAAGCCGGATAAAGGAATTATCAACACAACGGATGATGGCGACGCGCCCCACCGTTCTTTACGGCGACCTGATGGCGTGTGACGCTTTCGATGTGATGGATCAACTCTGCAAGCTCTCGTTTCCCGCTCTAATCATCTGCGGCTCGGACGATCAAATGACGCCGTTAACTTATTCGAAATTTTTGTGCAATCACATTTCGGGAGCATGCTTAAAAGTTATGCCGAATGCAGGCCACATGGTCATGCTCGAACAGCCCGACATCGTATCTGATCTTCTAGCCGATTTTCTTAATTCAATTCCATATCACTCCGGGTGAATCAAAGCAACAGCAATGAATAACGATTGCTAAAGATCAAATATGTCTTTTAGAATTGGCTTGGCATTGATGATCGCTCGCGCCCGGTGGCTCAAGTGATTTTTTTCTTCCATGCTCAGTTCAGCCATCGTGCGATTCATTTCAGGAATGAAAAATATTGGATCATATCCAAATCCGCCCGTGCCGCGTTCTTCGGGAATGATCTCGCCTTTGCATTCGCCGGCTGCGAATTTAACAGACGGATTGTTTGGGATTGCAATTGCAATTGTTGCGTGAAAAGCCGCAGTCCATGGACGCGGCTTGCCTTTTAGGTTTTTCAAAAGATACGCGCGTCGGTCAGCATCAGCGAGCCCCCCTCCCTCTCCCCCCAAATTCTTGGAATTTGGGGGGAGAGAAAGAGAGGGGCCATAACGATTGGAATAAAGTCCGGGCGCTCCATCGAGCGCATCCACTTCGAGTCCCGAGTCGTCGGCCAATGAGATCAAGCCGCTGGCGCGCGCAAATGCAAGAGCTTTCTTTGCGGCGTTCTCGGCATAGGTGCTGCCGTCTTCTTCAACATCAAGTTGTATGCCAGCATCATTCGGCGTGACCAGTTCAATACTGATGTCTTTCAGCAGGTCTTGAATTTCTTTTACTTTGCCTTTGTTGTTGGTTGCGATGAGCAATTTTTTCATGAGCTTCCAGTGATCTGCGAGCTTTGATCTATTTGCTCCAATGCCCATGCAGCGTGCTGGCGCACCATTGGCTCAGGATTGTTCAATGCCTTCTTCAGTGCCGGCAGCGCATCTCGAGCTTTGGAATTACCCAATGCAACAGCGACATTTCGCAGATAGCCTCGATGCTTTGTTCGTTTGATCGGACTGTTTTTAAATTTACGGTTGAACTCTTCGGATGTCAATTCCAATTCGCGGATCAGGTTCGGATGCGGAATATTATCACGCGGCGAGAAAGCCGGATCGCCGTCGGAGGCGGCAAAACGATTCCACGGACAAACCGTTTGGCAAACGTCGCACCCGAAAATCCAGTTGCCGATGGAAGAACGCAACTCAGCTGGAATGCCATCTTTCAGTTCAATCGTCAGATATGAAATACAACGCCGCGCGTCGATGGTACGATCAGAAAGAATGCATTCTGTTGGACAGGCGTCGATGCAGCGCGTACAAGTTCCGCATGGATCGGTCTGGAATGGCGGATCGGGTTCGAGTTCGATGCCTAGTAAAATTTCAGCCAGAAGAAAATAGGAACCCTGACGCGGATGAATCAAACAGGTGTTTTTGCCAATCCATCCCAAGCCTGCACGTTGCGCCAAGTCTCTTTCGAGAATCGGGCCGGTATCGGTATACCAGCGATTAGGAATCGGATGACCGAGCTGTTCTTCAATAAATTTAACGAGCGCCTTCAATCGTTCAGAAATCACAAGATGATAATCTTCGCCCCAAGCGTACGACGCGATCTGCGCTTGGATGGTTCCAACGCTTTCTTTAACGGAAGCCGGTTTCGGGCCCGCGTAAGGAAGCGCCGCTACACGAATGGATTTGCATTCGGGCAGAATCAATCGCGGGTCCGCGCGGCGAGCGCAGGAACGATCATCCGCCAAATAATTCATCGAGGCCTGCCGTCCTTGAGTTATCCAATTTTCAAAAGCGGATAAATGTGGAGGCGGGTTGGGAGTCGTAACGCCGGCCAGGAAAAATCCCAGCCGGTGCGTTTCGTTCAGGATGGTTTGTTTGAGCGTCTCGTTCACTTCACGATAATCTTTACAATAAGTGGCTTGGCATGATAGGTTCCCTGAATATTACTGCCAAAGATCGGCACGCCGTTCGCGTCGGCCAATTCCCATGCGCTGAGGTATGAACCGGGTTGGGCAGGCGCAACGAAGTTAACGGAGATTTCTATTTCCTGTCCCGAGGTAACAGGAACGGGGAGCGGCTGAGGTTGGCCGGACATTTGCGTAGAGTATCCGCCGTAAATGATTTTATAACCCGTGTCCCATGTGCATGTGCCGCTGTTTTTGATCTTCCAGGTTTTTACAAAGCTTTGTCCCGCCGTCATTTGAGTATTATCGGGGATATTGACATCCACCGTGGTATCGTCCCACGAGAATTCATTGCAGAGGATAATCTGAGTCGCGCCGGGGTTGCCTATTTGTGTAGGCACCAAGCTCGATGTGGCTTTAACTGTGGGCGTCAGCGTGGGGGTGCTATGAGGTATTGGCGTCGAGGTGGGAGCCGCTGATTTCGCTGTGAGTNNGGAGCCGCCGATTCCGCTGTGAATGTGAAGTTTACAGCCACTGTTTGGGCCGCGGAAGTCGTAATGAAAGCAATGTCCGGCGTTGGCGTCGAGGGTTTTGCAGGAGCACAGGATGCGAACAAGAACATTCCAATGCATGTGATGGCGAATAATTTGTTTTTCATATCAGTTCTCCCATACTACTTTACTTTGATACTTTGATGGTCACACATGCGGCCTGGCCGAACCAATAGCCCTGATCGGTCTGCATTTTCCAGCAGCCGGTATAAGTATTTTGCACGGACGGGGCAGTCAGTGTTATGCCGAAATCTTTGCTTCCTCCCGCGGGGACGGAATCCGTTGTCAGCGTGATTGTGAGATTCCCTGTGCCCATTTTGGTTCCGTAAGCATAGCCGAATTTAAATCCGCCACCCCACGCACAGGTGCCTGTGTTTTTCATACGCCAAACCTTTTGAAAAGTCGTTCCGGCTTTTTCAACCGTGCCATCAGGAATGGTTATATCCGCGAAGAAGATCGAGTCGGCGCAGCCAACTGCAGTGGAAGAAGAACTTCCGCCAGTTGTTCCCCCGGCAGGCGGAGTGCCACCGATCGGCGTGAGAATTGCCAAGGGAGTGATCGAGCCGTTCGCATTTGCAGTGGATGGAGTGAAAGTGGATTCAATTGAGATGGCGGGCAATGGCGGCAGAGTAGCCAGTTGTGTTGGACTGGCTAACACAGTGGCTGGAACCGACTGAGCCGTTTGAGTCAACTGGCCATTCAACTGAGCGATCATCGTGCTTGCGACAGAAGTGTAAACAGCGTTGACATCCGTTGTCGGTTCGGGCGTCTTGCCCATGTTGCAAGAGGTCAGGCCGATAGCTAAAATGAAAGTGGCCAGCCATAAATATTTTCTAAGCCGCATAATGGAAACCTCCAATCAGTTTCTGAAATTGATCGTTCAGCGACGCGGACATATCCGGGCGACTTGTAAAAGAAAAATAAACCCCTTCCAAAACTTATCTCCCGAATATACCCTTGGAGATTGTGTTCTTTATTATTATATCGCACCTCGCTTCAGGGCGTCGGCGTGGAAGTTGCCGTAGGCGTTGCCGTGGATGTATTGGTGGCGGTGCTTGTGAGAGTCGAAGTTGGCGTATTTGTCGATGTTGGCAATGGAGGAATGCCAGGACGGACAATATGAGGATCTATCCAAAGCGCTTGATCCTGATAACCGGAACCGTTTGCGCTGACGATCAACTGAAAGGTGACGTTTTGACCATTCAATGGACTGAGATCTATATCCACAGGATAATATCGCCCATCGTACTTTTCAGGCCATTGACCCAACGTAGAAGCGGAATTGCCAAGTTGATAATTCAGTTTAAACATCACATTGCAGCCATTGGCTTTATATTGACAGCCAATCAAGGCGCGGAAATGATCGCCGCTCTGGATCTGGGTCGCGGGATATATGCCGCGTACGAGTCCATTATACGAATTCTTCGGGACCGTAAGCAGTCCCGGTTCATTCTCGGCCTTTCCGCCCCCCATGACCGGATTAGCCAGGTTAAGCACGTACCCTCTTGGATCGCCGGCAGTGCCGTGGCACGGAAGGTTTCCATCATTGTTTTGCCAGGTTGCATTACAAAAATTAAGGGCAAAATCGTAAGCCGTATAGCTTGGGCCGGAAACATTGATATNNCCCACCCAGAAGGGATTGTTCGCCTGCGGACCGATTCCAAATAACGCGCCTGAACTATTAAGCAATTCCCAAAAGCCGCGATAATGTCCATCCGTATTCGGCGTTACCATGTTAACTGACAAGTCAACATAATTACCCGGAGCTATATAGCCAGTCAAAGGATTAGTCGTAGATGCGCTCAATCCATTGCCATTGATAAACACAACAGAATAAGAAGATGTCCATGTGCATGAGCCAACGTTTTGTATGCGCCAAGTCTTCGTAAAGTTTGTGCCTCTTCCAAGAACCATTCCATCCGGGATGGTTACATCTTTGATAAAAGACGCCGCATCGCATAGGATCGTTGAAGTGGGTGTATAAATTGGCGTAAACGTTAAAACCGGATTCGTTGGGGATGGAACGTCTGTGGAGGTCTGCACCGGAGTCTGTATCGGAGTGGAAGTAAGTCCAACCGCGCTTATAGTCTGCAGGGCGGAAGTACTATATAATAGTGCGTTCAACGTCGCCACTTGCGATGCGCTATTAGGTGTGCTATTAGCGGTGGACTGTAAATTGCACGCCAAACTCGTTAATAACAAGCCCAGCAAAGAGAGTATTAATCGGAATTGAATCTTCATGGCTTCCTCCACGGCGAATGATCTTCAATTAAACTGGACGATTCCTCTTTCCAAAAGTTCCGAATTAAAAGCCGATGCTCTTGCATCGGCTTCGTTTATGGCTTATTGACACTCGTGATCATACTGAGCAGTCGTATTTCTAAAATCCTGACGGATCGGTGAAGTCATAATTACATCCTCCCAGCGAAGTCCAATTTCATGCCCGGCACTGAGAGGCCAAGTATCCTGAATTGTTTGAGTACCTGCCACCGTAAAGTTAAGTGTTCCATTGCCGGAACCGCCGCCATCGCTTGGCGCCCAGCGATAATTAATCGTCAAGGGGCCGCTGACTGTGATGGTTGCAAAGGTCGTTAAAAAGATGTTGGCCCCGCCTGTGCAATACCCTGCGTCAACACCAGGAACGGCTTGGGCCCTCTGGCTATTAGTAGTTCCATAAGTATAAGTTACGGATGTGATACCGTAAACCGTTGGAGTGTTCGGGCCTGCCGTTCCGCTGTTGACATTGATTTGTACCGAGTACGGGACTCCGCTGCAGACGCCGCCGCCGCTGTCGCCGAAAACACAACCCCACGGCGATTCGAGCTTCCAGTAGCCTGTGTATGTGGCCTCAGTTGTCGGGGCAGTCAGCTCAATAGAAAAATTTAATGTTTGATTGGGCGTGATTTGAGTCTGAGTAAGAGGATAAGTAACCGCGGCGCCCATCAAATCGCCTGAGAAATAGACAAATTTCCATGTTGAATCCCAAGTGCATGTGCCGCTATTCTGGATAGTCCAAGTCTTTAAGAATGTTGCGCCCGGGCTTTCGATCGTTCCATCTGGAACGGTCTCACTGATGAAGGTGGCAATTGGAGTGCAGAATTTTGTAACGCCAGTAGATGCGGCTAGCGGTGTTGTTGCAGGAGGCGTGAGAGTGGCGCCCGCCGCGGCAGTAGTATCCGCGAGAGGAAGATTGGTTGCAAGAGAAAGGCCGGTTGCGAGGGGCAAGGCCGTTTCAGCTACAGGGGCAGATTGCGTGTCGTGAGCTTGTACCGTCAGTGCGACCGCAGTTGCGATAATCGAGCTATTAGAAGAACCGCAGGATGTCAGGACGAACGCAAGGATGATTGTAATGGTTAGGAATAGATTAGATTTGAACTTCATACATTTCCTTTCATTCAATAAATATTATACCCGTTTTGAAAAGTAAAGCGCCCGATAGCAATGTCGGGCGCTTTGAGAATGATTTATTTTTTATGGACAGGAGAAAGTAGCTCGTCCAATTTGCTGGTGGTTAGGACTATCGATGTAAATATCGGTCCACTCACTGCTATGTGCCACGCCAAAGTAAACGGCACCATAATCAATGGTCTGACTGCCAGCGCCACTAAAAATTAACGTCTTAGGTGAAGTATCTGTGCCGCTATCGCTGAACACTCTATGAAGATTGACAGTGCCAGCGCCATTTGTGATAACGTTTATCGAAAAATCGAAGTTGGGACAGCTGCCGGTCACATTGAAATCTATGTGAGTTACGGCAAACGGACCACCGCCTCCACCTCCGCCCCCGGTCACTTTGATTTGCACATAAAAGTGTGTAAAGATCACGCCGCTTGGATTACGCAGACCCCAGCTACCTGTGTAAGTACCATTGCTGGATGGCGCCTGTAAGTTGACGGAGACATCAACCGTTTGTGCGGGGTTGACGTTGCCGCTCAAAGCCTGAACGGTTGGACCGTTCATTACATTGTCGCTCACAAACACTACGGCATATGACGGCGTCCAAGAGCAACTGCCGGTATTTTGCAAGCGCCATGTTTTGGTGAAGTTTGTGCCGGCCGGCACGGGAGTGTTATCGGGATAGCTCACGTCCGTAACAAACAGCGCTTTATCACAGCTTGTTGTAGCGGTAGCGATTGGTACTGAAGTAGATATTGATAGCGGAACCGGTGTAAGTGTTGGCGTGCTGGCTGATGGTGCAGGCGTGGCAGTGTTGGCTGGAGTGGGCGCGCTTGCAGTCAATTGCGCCTGCACCGTTAATGCAGCCGCCGTCAGAACGGCGCTGGGGTTTTGTAGGCTTGAATTGTTGGATGGCAGGTTGCAGGCCAGCATGGCGCTTATGATGACTATGACTGCCAGAATAACACGATTCTTTCGCATGGAGACTCTCCTCTCAAATTGATACTTAAATTTTAATGCAATCGAGGAAAAAGCATACCCCCATTTATTCCTATTAAAGAAAAGCCGATCTTAAACAAAGAGCGGTTTACCCGGCTCTTTGTTTTCAAAAAGTTTATTGCCTCAAACAGCCTCAACGTGTGCGCCAGCCATCCACAATCCCAATTGTTCGCGATCCGCTTGCCTGGCGTCTACCACAACGACGATCTGGCCGCGATACATTACTGCAATGCGGTCAGAAAGAGACATGATCTCATCCAACTCGGCGGAGATCAACAACACGCCCACGCCGCGGTCGCGCATGATGACAATTTCCTTGTGGATATATTCAATCGACCCAACATCGAGACCCCGGGTCGGTTGTGATGCAATAACCAATTTTACATCGCGGCTCAATTCACGCGCGACGATCACTTTTTGCTGGTTGCCTCCCGAAAGCTTCGACGTGGGCACATAAGGCGAGGGTGTACGGACATCATAATCCTTGATCAACTTGCGGGCATTCTCATCCACTTTTTCCTGTTGAATAACGCCCCACCTTGCAAAAGGTGGAAGATAGTAATTGCACAATACCATGTTATCCGCCACCGTATAGGAAAGCACGAGACCATGACGCTGGCGATCTTCAGGGATGTGTGCCAGGCCCGTTTCGATGATCGGACGCGGCGGCTTGCCGCTGAGATCCTTTCCCGCGATGATTACTTTACCTTTCTTGGTTGGACGCAAGCCGGTCAGCGCTTCTGCAAGCTGAGTCTGCCCGTTGCCTTGCACACCGGCAATTCCGAGGATTTCACCGGCATGCACCTCGAACGAAACGCCGTTCACCACTTCAAGATCGCGATCGTCCAGCACATGCAGATCTTCGACGCGCAGGACTTCCTCTTTGGGATGAGCCGCTTCTTTTTGTACAGTAAGGATCACTTCGCGTCCCACCATCATGGACGCCAGTTTCGCTTCATTGGTTTCCTTAGGCTGGACGGTTCCAACAACCTTACCGGCTCTCATAGTGGTAATTCGGTCAGCGACCGCCAATACCTCTTTCAATTTGTGGGTGATGAAAATAATTGAAACACCGCGCCCTGTCAGTTGGCGCATGATGCGGAAGAGATCATCCGTCTCCTGCGGAGTTAAGACCGCAGTCGGTTCATCCAGGATGAGGATACTTGCATTGCGGTAAAGTGTTTTGACAATCTCCACACGTTGTTGCGCACCGACGGATAGTTGTCCCACCACCGCGCTCGGATCAACTTCCAGTCCGTATTGTTTGGATAATTCTTGCAGGCGTTGCGATACGGCACGAATATCCAACATTCCCAAGTGCGTGGTTTCATCGCCCAGCATAACGTTTTCTGCCACGCTAAATACCGGAATGAGCATGAAGTGTTGATGCACCATACCGATGCCGGCTTGAATGGAATCCTTGGGTGAATGAATGACGATGGATTTTCCATTGACGAACACTTCACCTGAATCCGGTTTATGCAGACCGTACAGGATATTCATCAACGTTGTTTTGCCCGCGCCGTTTTCGCCGAGCAGGGCATGGATCTCGCCTTTGCGAAGATCAAAGTTCACATGATCGTTGGCAAGCACGCCGGGAAATTGTTTTGTGATGTTCTTGGCTTCAAGAACAATATTGTCATCTGCCATGCCGGTCTCCTATTTCTCGTAAGGTTTGCCATCTGCCGCGGGCGGAATGGTTTTGCCGATCAAGCCTGTAAGGATCACCATGGTCAGAAGATAAGGAGCCAGACCAACCACATAGGAATTTTGAAGAACCGCCAGTTGAGGCGGGATTAAGGTCCGGAAGAATTGCAGGTTGATCTGCAGAGCCTGCGCCGCGCCGAAAACGAGCGCAGCGGACCACGCTCCGAACGGCGTCCAATTGCCGAAGATCATGGCGGCTAAGGCGATGAAGCCTCGGCCGTTGGTCATATCCGGTTGGAAAGATGATATCGATTCGAGGGTGAAATAAGCGCCCGCCAATCCTGCCAAAAGGCCACCAATGATCACGTTGAAATAACGCATGCGAATCACATTGATGCCGACCGTATCTGCGGCACGGGGATGTTCTCCCACTGCGCGCGTTCGCAGGCCCCATCGAGTATGGAAAATCACAATTTGCGTGATGATCACCAAAGCGATCGCAGACCATGCGATGGGCTGTTGAATGAAAACGCGGCCAATGACCGGAATATCAGCGAGCAATGGAATGCGAATAGTAGGTAATACACCGGGGCTATCCGGTATATTACCGTGAAACACACTGCCCGCGCCAAAGAACATCTGACGATTCAGAAAACCGGTAATGCCGCTAGCGAGAATATTGATGACTGTCCCGCCGATGATTTGGTCCACTTTGAACGTGATGGACAGAACTGCATGAAGTAAAGCGAATAAACCTCCGGTCAGTACAGCCGCCATCACTCCGACGATCAAACTTGGCATAGCAGGGAAATGGAAAATCGTGTTCATGTAGATCGAGGCCAGCCATCCGAAGAAAGCGGCTCCCAGCATGGTGCCTTCGATGCCGATATTCACAACTCCCGCGCGTTCACAGTACAAGCCGCAAAGTGCACCGAGGGTTAACGGAGTGGCTACCGCAATCGTGGTTGCGATCATACTTGTGATGATAACCAGCGGCGTGTTCTTGGATATGCCAACCAGCACGACCGTCCCGAACATTATGGCGATTATGAATACGATGATAGCGAATCTTCGTCCGTTCATGAATCCTCCTAACCGCCCCAGCCGCGCGTCAGCACCACACGTTCTTCGTGGGCACGGATGCGATAAATGAATCGGATGATCGCGTCCGCCGCCACAAAGAGCAGGATTAATGCTTGGATTACTGAGATGATATCCGTTGGAATTTGCGTCAGGAACTGCATGCGGGTGGCACCATTCCGCATCGCTCCGAAGAGGAGAGCGGCAAGGATTACGCCGTAGGGATTGGTTTTCCCTAACAGAGCAATGGCGATGGCATCGAAACCGTAACCGGTCGAAAATCCGAGTTCGTGGCGGTAATTGAGAGCAGTCACTTCGATAGCGCCGGCCAGCCCGGCCAGTGCGCCGGAAATCGCCATGGTGATTATGATGGTTCGTTTAACGTTGATGCCTGCATACTTTGCCGCATCCGGATTGGCGCCAACGGTTCGGATTTCAAAACCAAGCGTGGTCTTCCAAAGAAGCCACCAGATGATCACAGCCACAACCAGCGCCAGGACGAATCCCCAATGGACGCGCATACCGGGGATATTGAAGAGTGGCGGAATGCGCGCGCTGGGGGCGATCTCGGGTGTGCGGGCAGAGAGATCCGTAGGATCAGGATCCCGCATTGGCCCGTTAAGCAGGAATGATGTGAGATTGAGTGCAATATAGTTCATCATGATGGTGTTGATGACTTCATGTCCACCCGTATATGCTTTGAGTGCGCCCGGAATGCCTCCCCATATCGCTCCAGCCAGCATTCCCATACCAACTGCTAATGGAATATGAATATATGCCGGAAGGCTGGTGTGCAGCCAGCCCGGCAGGGCATAACCAATCAAGGCGGCGAACACTGCGCCAAGCGCAATCTGGCCTTCTGCACCAATATTGAACAACCCACCTTTGAAAGCAAATGCTACTGCCAGTCCCGCAAAGATATAAGGCGTCGCCCAAACGGCTGTTTCACTCAAGGCTCTGGGTGAGCCGAAAGCGCCCTGGATGAGTCCTCGATAGGCGGCGATCGGATCGCCGTTTACCACTTTGACAATAATCCCGCCGAGGATTACCGCTGTCAGAATCGCCAGCACAGGCACAAGCAACGGTTCCAGCCAGCGTTGTAGATTCTTAAAAAATCCCTGTTCGTCAGGTCTTTGCATGAAGCAATCTCCCTTTTGTTGGAAAGAATTACCTCGTTATAAATATAAAGGGGAAAGAGTTTTGCTCTTTCCCCTTTGTTGCTCTTATGAAATTATTGAGGTTTTGCGTCAGGTACGCCGGTCTGGAGCGTGCCGCCGGTCAGAGCTTTGAGAAGCGACTGCATTTCGGCATCCACATTAGCGGGAACCTTGCTGGCAACATCATGATATGGAGCAAAGCCGGACGCGCCGTAATATTGTCCGTTCGTCGGGAACTTGCCAGCCTTGGCCAAGCCGATCAGGACACCGAGAGGAGCCGGGATTGGTTTCATGGCGCTGGTCAGCAAGTAGGCATCCGCCTCAGGCAGGGTGTAATACTGATCGGTATCCACACCGATGGCGAGCACTTTGTCCGACGCGGTTTTATCCACCGCGCCGTTACCGGTAATGCCGCCGCCGCCGAAGATCACATCTGTGCCTTTGTCAATCATGGATTGAGCTGTAGTCGCACCCCAGGTCGGGTCAGTGAAGGTCAGGTTGAAGCCGACATCGTTATGATATACGTTGGTAATGGTGGTTTTGGTGCCATTCTTTTTATCTTCGTATGCGGCGCCTGCGCGATAACCTTCACCATAGCGCCAGACCGCCGGAACAGCATCGGTGCCGAACACGCCGCCGATATTGTGTGATTTGGACATCATGGAGGCCAGTGCGCCGACCAAGAAGCCGGACTGATCCTCATGGAATATCAAGGCGACCAAATTGGGCAAAGGCCAATCGGGATGGTTTGCATCCTTCTGCAAGCCCTGGTCCACACCGATGAACAAAATATTTGGATATTGCTTGGCGGCTGCATAGGTCGGGTCGGTCAGGTTGAAACCGGTGGTCACGATCACTTTGTAGCCGGCTTGTGCGAAGGTGTCAATGTTCTTGGCATAATCCTTCGAGTCGCTGGTCTCTATAAACTGAATCCAATCGGCAGTGCCATTGGCTTTGGCTTGTTGTACGCCTTCCCAAGTCGATTGGTTGAAGGATTTATCATCTACGTGACCAACATCTGTCACATCACCAACGCAGAAGACGGTTGCCTTTGTGCAGTCCGGGGCAGTGGGGGTACCGTTTGCAGCCGGCGCCGCGCCGCCGCAGGCACTTAAGAACATGGAGGCCAATAACACAACGGCCATAAGGGTATAAAACTTTTTCATCATTCTTCTCCTATTTGATTTTGAGGAAGTAATATCTTGGGAATCGATTGGAAACATTATTTTATATATGGGAACGCACCTCCTACTCTAATCATATCAGTGGCAGATGAAGTATAAAGCCAACCGTATCATTGTGCAAGCGCGGTTGTCTTTATGGTTTTTGATAAGGCACATCGTCGCCGATGGAATTATTAGCCAGCTCTTGCGCAAGTTGATTCAATTGATTCTTAAAAGTTTGCGGGATTTGGCGATCCATGTCGTGGAAGGGCGCAAGCTCTATTTGACCGAAAAAATTTCCGGCAGGCAATTGATTGGTTCGCGCCAGCCGCATCAAANNCATCGTTCATCGCGCTGGATACAATCCTTGAACGTACATCTGTTAAACTTTCATACTCATCGGTCTCCGACCCGATCACATCTGCGCCTTGCCCTGCCGCAGTTTCCAGCGCGGCATCGGCGGTGCTTCCACCGGCCGCAAAGATAACATCTGCGCCGTCATTGACTGCTTGATGTGCAGCTTGAGTCCCCCAATCGGGATCATTGAAAAGATATTGATTGAAACCGGTTCGATAAATAACATCAATGTTTATTTTTGGATTGATATATTGTGCCCCGGCCTTGAAGCCATCACAATATCGCCGCATGGCATCAATGAACTTGGCTTCACAGATCGCGGCGATGCGATTCGTTTGCGTGATCGAGGCAGCCAACGCGCCTGACAGGAATCCACTGTGCTCTTCATGAAAGACGAGGCCGGTTAGATTTGACAATGTTTTATATTGTGTTTGTTCAACGCCGATGAATTTTATCTTGGGATTCTTTTGCGCCGCGGCAATGGTTTCATCCGCTATTGAAGAGCCGACCGTGATAATGACATCATAGCCAACGTTGATAAAAACTTGAATGTTCGCCTCGCGGTCACGCGAATCTACAGTTTCGATGTAGTCAATGCGGTCCGCTAAACCTTCAGCTTTAGCATCTTGCAATCCGAGCCAGGCTTGTTGATTGATGCCATCATCAATAGAGTCAGAAGCGGTGACTAAGCCAACGCAAAATACATTGGCTTGCGCACAATCTGTCGAACGCGGGGCGCAAGAGGAAAATATCAGAATAAAGAAAGGGATGAGGAACGGAGTCCGTTTGAGGTTCACGAAAAATGCGTAACTATTCGTTTGAATTTTGTTTTCTGATTCGTTCCAATAACTTTTTATCCACTTCACTTAATTCTGCTTTGTTCAATAAATCAGGCCGGCGTGCGAGCGTGCGGCGCAGGGATTGTTCGCGGCGCCATTGATTGATCTTGGCGTGGTCGCCGGAGAGCAAAACATCGGGCACAGACCAGCCGCGGAATTCAGGCGGACGCGTGTAATGCGGATATTCAAGCAGACCCGAAGCATGTGAGTCATCGGTCGCGCCATCGGGATCGCCGAGCACGCCGGGGATGAAACGCGAGATGGCGTCAATCAGAATCAGCGCAGGAATTTCGC
>PLNY01000173.1 GCA_003141915.1 Anaerolineae bacterium
CCATGCCGCGAGTTGCATAAATGCCGCGGCTTGACCCGCGTCGAACATTGTCTGGAATTTGGCGGTCGGTTCGGGAGTTAGAATCGCAACTGCCAACGCCGCGCCTGCGATGTGTCCCGCAAATTGTCCGCACTCGGACAGAGCTTGCAAAATCTTTTTATCTTGAATGGCAATGAAATGCCAGGTCTGTTCATTCTTCGATGACTGCGATCTGCGTCCCGCGTTTAGAATCGCAGTGACGATTTTCTTCGTCAAAGATTTCTCTTGAAATTTGCGTACGGCGCGTTTAGCGCGAATTGCATCAGAGACATTCATGGTTTCCTCGACTTTCAATAAAGAGATTAAACACAACGTACACCAAGGGACACAAAGACAATAGATTTTTCTTTTACTTGGTGCTCTTTGTGCCCTTAGTGTTTAAAATATACTTTCGTTTGCTTGCATCGTCTTCCGGATGATAACCAAGTTCCGCCTCCGCATTTGAAATATCCCAGAAGCGTTTGTCATTGTTGGAAACGCCGTAATAGATTCCAAACTTGACATCCGCCGAAAGACTCTTCCTGACCAATTGAACCAAGTCTCTGTGGCTGAGCCATGTGCTTTCAAAGCGCGGATTGATTCGCGGATCATCTTCTTTGGTCATCGATCCAATTCGCAGGCAAATCGACTCGAGTCCATAGACCTCGTAATACATTCGGGCAAGCGCTTCACCCGCCGCCTTGCTGACGCCATAAAATCCATCAGGGCGAATCGGATCGCGCGTTGTAATCAGCATTGGATTTTTCTTCATGTGCGGACTCGGCGGGACGCTTTCATATGCGCCGGTCACATGATTGGAACTGGCGAGGACGATTCGCTTCACGCCTGCCAGCCGCGCGGCTTCGTAGATATTCTTTGTCCCGCCGATGTTGTTCACGAAAACGGAATCCCAATCGGCGTCCGCACGAGGATCGCCGGCGAGATGCACCACAAAGGTCAATGATGCGATGCGGCTGAATACCGATTGAACTTGCTCCGTCTTCGAAATATCCATTTGGAAAATTCTCTCTGATGATTCGTTGGAAGAAATATCGATGCCATACAAATCAAAATCATTTTCCAAATGATGCGATAAAATTCTTCCGACCAATCCATTACATCCGGTGATCAATAATTTGGGAAGCGCCATTGGCAATGTTCTCCTTAAATCTTGGTGCCCTTTGTGTACTTCGTGTTTAATTATTTCTCAACCGAGTATAATTCACTTGATGCAACCCGCGCCTTCATTTCGGCAATATCTTTTTTCTTCGCTCTTCCTGATGATCATCGGTTGGGGCGGACTAATTTTGCTCTTCTTTTGTTTTGAAATTCCGCCGCTGGTTTGGGCGCGCTGGGGATTCTTTGCATTATGGTTCATCGCACTGACGGGCACCGCGCTTCCCATCACCTATTTTCTCAATCTGCGTTTTCCGTCTGATCCGCCCGCCGAGTCGAATGCCATTGTCCGTCAGGCGATGTGGGTCGGCTTCTATGGCGCAACGCTTGCCTGGTTTCAACTTGGACATCTTATGGCTTTGTGGGTTTGGATGGGCCTGGCCGGTGGGTTGATCGCTATCGAATATCTCATCCGGTGGCGTGAACGCGCTCGCTGGCATCTTCCGACAGTCGACTCCAATGACCAATCTTCAGAATCTTCCCTCGATTGAACAGCTTTTGCAAACTCAATACGCGGCAAAGTTGATTGCACGTTATGGCCGTCCTTTGACATTGGATGCCTTGCGTTCAACATTGGATGAAGTCCGCGTCCGCCTCAAACTGGACCCTCAAGCGGCCGCGCCCGAAAATGGTTTGATCTTCTCCCAAGCCGAATCGCGTTTATCCGCATGGACGATGCCGACTTTGCAACCGGTGATCAACGCCACGGGCGTGATTTTGCATACCAATCTCGGACGCGCACCGTTATCGAAAGCCGCCGTCGAAGCCATGAATCAAGTTTCATCGGGTTATTCCAATCTTGAATTTGATCTCGAAACCGGCAAGCGCGGCTCGCGCTTAGATCATGCGGAAGATGTTTTGAAAAAATTACTCGGCGTTGAAGCGGCAGTTGTCGTAAACAATAATGCTTCGGCGGTTTTGCTGGTTCTATCCGCGCTCGCGTCGAAGAAGCGCGTCATCATTGCGCGTTCGCAGCTTGTCGAGATCGGCGGCGGATTCCGTGTACCGGATGTGATGAAGCAATCCGGCGCCAAGCTTGTCGAAGCGGGGACGACAAACAAAATTCGTTTGTCGGATTACCAAGAAGCCCTTGCCGGAGATATTCGTTTATCCGATTTACAGTCCGTTTCTTTGGTGATGCATGCTCATCGCTCGAATTTCAAATTGGTTGGATTTACCGAAGAGCCTGCTTTGAAAGAAATTGTGGATGTTGCTCATCAAGCGGGCACAATTGTTTTGGATGATCTTGGCTCTGGCGCGTTGTTGGATACCGCGAAATATGGTTTAGCTCATGAGCCGACCGTGCAAGAGTCACTTGCGTCTGGCTTAGATGTGATTTGCTTTTCGGGCGATAAACTGCTCGGCGGGCCGCAAGCAGGCATCATTGTTGGCAAAGCGGAATTAATTGCCAAGATCAAAAAGCACCCGCTGGCACGCGCCATGCGCACCGATAAAACTTGTCTTGCCGGAATCACTTCGACATTATTGCATTACCTGAAAGATGAAGCCGAGCGCGAGATTCCGATTTGGAAAATGATCTCGATGCCGCTTGACGAGGTCAAGGCGCGGGCAGAGAACTGGGCGCGTGAATTGGGAGCAGATTCAGTGGCGGAAAGTAAAGCGACCGTCGGCGGCGGAAGTCTGCCCGGTGAATCATTCCCCTCGTATGTTTTATCGTTGAGTGTAAAAAGCCCTGATCAGTTTTTGAAAAAATTGCGCGAACAAAATCCGCCGCTCATTGCACGCACCGAGAACGACAAAATTCTTTTTGATCCGCGAACTGTATTACTGGAGCAAGACCATTTACTATTAACTATTCTCCATTCGCTATTACCGGAACTGAAATGAAATCAGACCTCGATACTCTCATGCAAGTCCGCAACCTCGACGCGCTGGTTGTGCTTGGCAACGCCGAACATAATCCGCCGATGTATTATTTTGTCGGCGGCGGCCATGTGAGCGACGCCATGCTGGTGAAGAAGCGCGGCGAAGCGCCGATTTTGTTTTATAACGATATGGAGCGCGGCGAAGCAGCCAAGAGCGGACTTAAGACTCGACCTTTTAGTGAATTTGATTTGGCTGAATTACAAAAGCAAGCCAACGGCGATTCGTTATTGGCGCTTGCCATGCGCTTCCAAAAGATTCTCGAAGACTTTGATTTAACTCGCGGTCGTGTTGGCATTTATGGTCAAGTTGAATTTTCGTCCGCGTTTGGGATGATGGTGAAGTTGAAAAGTCTCATGCCTCATGTTGAGTTCGTTGGTGAAGCAGGAATGGATTCGATTTTCTTGATGGCAATGGAAACCAAAGACGAATCCGAGGTGGAACGGATTCGCAAGATGGGAAAGATTACAACGGCAGTCGTTCGACGCGTGCAGAATTTATTGACTAACTCTGATGTCCGCGCCGACGAAGTTTTATTGAAGGAAGATGGCTCGCCGTTAACCATTGGTGATGTAAAGTCCAAGATTGAATTATGGCTGGCAGAACTTGGCGCGGAGAATCCGGAAGGAACGATCTTTTCCATCGGACGTGATGCGGGCGTGCCGCACTCAACCGGTAATCCTACTGATTTCATACGGCTTGGTCAAACGATTGTGTTTGATATTTTTCCGTGCGAACGCGGCGGCGGATATTTCTATGACTTCACGCGCACATGGAGTCTCGGTTATGCTATGCCCGAAGCACAGGAACTTTACGATCAAGTCTATGAAATCTATAACCAGCTCGCCGACAATTTTGATTTGAACGCGCCGTTCAAAGATTATCAACGCATGACGTGCGAATATTTTGAGTCGAAAGGTCATGCTTCTTCATTGAATACCAAAGCGCCCTTGAATGGTTACGTCCATTCGATAGGACATGGAGTTGGATTGAACATTCATGAACGTCCCTTTAGCTCTTTGACTGTCGGCGATGATCATCGTCTCGCGCCGGGCGTGATCATCACATCCGAGCCGGGATTATATTATCCCGAAAAAGGCATGGGCATCCGCATTGAAGATACAATCTGGGTGCGTCCGGATGGCAAGATGGAAATCCTTGCCGAGTATCCATATGATTTTGTCTTGCCGATGAAGAAGTGGAAGAAGAAAAAGTAATTAGGAAATAATTATGGCTGAATTAAAGCTTATTCGTATTCTCGGCATCGAAACATCCTGCGATGAAACGGCGGCGGCGGTCATCGAAAACGGGCGCGCATTGCTCGGCTCGACGGTCGCTACGCAAATGGAGATTCACGCGCGTTACGGCGGCGTCTTCCCCGAGGTCGCTTCGCGCCAACATATATTATCCATCGTGCCTGTT
>PLNY01000315.1 GCA_003141915.1 Anaerolineae bacterium
AAGCTGAATCAAATTGGCTCGCTGACCGAAACCATTGCCGCCATCGAAATGGCGCGCAAGGCCGGTTGGGGCGCGATGGTTTCCCATCGCAGCGGCGAGACGGTGGATAGCTTCATCGCTGATTTCACCGTGGCTTTGGGCACCGGGCATCTCAAGACCGGAGCTCCGGCTCGCGGCGAGCGCGTCGAGAAATACAATCAGTTGATGAGAATTGAAGAGGAGTTAGGCAATAAGGCAGTCTACGCCGGAAGAAAAGGATTCGTGCGTTAGTCCTGCAAATATTTTTTGATAGATCGACCGCCCTCGACTGAAACCGGGGGCGGTTTCAGTTTGTCTCATCCGCTTTTCGACCCAATAACAACGGCAACTGGAAGCAAGGCTCATAATCTATACACATCCTTTTCATTCGATTTACATGTTGGCGTCATAAAATCAGGGCAGAAATTAAGAAAGAAGACCTTGCTACGAGAGTGAGATTTTTTAACCTGTCCACAAAACATTCCATTAAGCCTGATAAAATATCCTGCATAATTTAATCGGGTATTCCGACAAATAGCTGAAAATCCAAATATACATTATGTTATCAGCTATCTTTTGACCTCTTTTCTTAAATGACACTTCATGACAAACATTAGAAAAACCAACTATTCAAGGTACTTTATTTGGGGGATATTGTCGTTATCGGCATTTCTGGAAATCTATCTTCTCTGGAAAAACGGCTTTGGAAATATATATTATGCGTCGGCTGTCAGAAGTATGATGCAAAGCTGGCACAATTTTTTCTTTGCTTCGTATGATCCTGGAGGATTTATAACGGTCGATAAACCTCCGGTTGCTCTCTGGATACAAACTTTATTTGCTAAAGCGTTTGGGTTTTCTGGTTTTGTTATCCTTCTGCCTCAGGCGATGGCACAGGTTGTTTCGGTCGCCATCCTGTATAAACTGGTCAAAAAAACTTCAGGGACCACCGCCGGACTAATCGCTGCATTTACATTGGCAATAATGCCAATTAACGTTGCCCTTTCTAGAACCAACGAGGTGGATGGTATTTTGGTGCTTGTTCTAGTTTGTGCGGCATGGGCGTTTCTGAAGGCGTTGGAGTCCCCAAAACTTTTTTATTTATTGCTTTCCTTTGCAATTATTGGAGTTGGTTTTAATACAAAAATGCTCGAGGCTTATATTGCCCTGCCCGCGTTTATTATTGCCTATTTCTTAAGTTCTACAGCCTCATGGCGGAAAAAAATCCGTAATCTTATCGCAGCAGGCGTGGTTCTATTAATAATATCGTTTTCATGGATTCTTGCCGTTGATTTCACCCCGGCGGCCAGCCGGCCTTATGTCGGCTCAAGTCAGACAAACTCAGAACTTAACCTTGCCATAGGCTATAACGGAATAGAACGTATTACGGGGATGTTTCGGGGAAGAAGGCCGGAGGAAACACAAGCGCGGCCGCAAGTTCAACCAGAGGCAAATTCTCGTAATTTTACTGCCCCCAGGTTCATGAACGGCAGCCCCAGTTTGTGGAGACTATTTAATTCACAGCTTGGGAGTCAGCTAAGTTGGCTGATACCCCTTGCATTTATAGCTTTCGTTGGCATCATTGCAGTACGAAAAATCCGGTTCCCTCTAAGTGTTGAACAAGAAACCGGTGTTTTTTGGGGAACATGGCTGATTTCCGGATTTATTGTGTTTAGTGTTGCCAGTTCCACCCGCGCATACTATACCGCGATTCTCGGACCCGCAATTGCGGCTCTGATTGGAATCGGCTGTGTTACTTTATTTGATCAATACCATTCAGATAGCTGGCGTGGATGGTTGCTTCCGGCTGCCATCGCGGCGACTGTGTCTACCCAGATTATCATTCTTTCCTATACTCCTGCATACGCAAAATGGCTGATCCCAACCATAGTGTCTGTTAGCGCGATTGCGCTTTTTATCCTTATTGCGTCAAAAATAAACGGAAGCTTTCCGCTGAAAAATTATACCGCCTACGCTTTTATGATTTCTCTTACAGTTCTTTCCTTGCCGCCTGCCATTTGGGCCACGTATTCAACGTTTCATCCTGTAAACACCTCCATGCCATCTGCCGGGCCGTCAACCCAAATGTTCGGGAATGTTGGTGATAGACAGCTCCCAGATTCTCCCGAATCGTTCTTGCGTTCGCCGAGGGGATTTACGGAAGGTGATTTTGGTCGAGCTTCAGGTACTGCCAACACGTCACTAATTCAGTATCTGGAAGCTAATCAGGGCAGCGCTAAATTCCTTGTTGCCACGCCAAATTCCATGTCAGCAAGTCCGATTATCCTTGCAACCGGAAAACCTGTAATGGCTCTGGGAGGATTTTCCGGTAGCGATAATGTGTTGTCGCTTACCCAGTTACAACAGGATATTGCGGATGGAACGGTTCGCTATTTTTTGCTATCTTCATTTTCTGGTTTTGGCGATTTTGAGGGTAATGATGGAGGTCCTGTTTTAGAATTTCCCAACCAACACTCAGGAATATCAAACCAGTTTCCTGGTGGCAATGAAAACATATATATGAATTTTCGCGCCAGGGGAGGATTTGAACAGTTTGACGCTAGTAGCGCATTAATTCAATGGGTGGAAAAAACTTGTAAACCTGTTCCAAATACAGTTTGGCAAAATGACATACAAACTGCTCCACCTGCTGGAAATAACGGAAATATTTTATATGATTGCTCAGAAAGTTAAAGTCGTCCTGAGTTTGTTTAACTCGGACGTTAAGCAATCAGCGGCAAGGGATTAGTCATGGAAAGATTTCGCTGGCAGGAACATGCGGCGTTCCGTGACCACGAGCGCTTGTGCGCCTCTTCTTCGGTCAAACCCATTCAGGCAACAATGCCCAAGCGCTGCGACGCACTTTTGGGCTATGGCGATACGTGGAGCCTGCGCTGCGCCTTGTTCGCTTCCATACCGGTTTAGTGGGTAAGCTGACCGGGGCTTGTCGGTAACCCTCCCAATCAAGTTAGTAGGCTTGTTGGTTTAGTCTTAAGCGTTTAAGGTTTTGTCATAAGGTGTTTTGGTTTAGTCTTAACGGCTTAAGGTTTAGTCATAAGACGTTTTGGTTTGGTCTTAAGGACTTAAGGTTTTGTCATAAGGTGTTTTGGTTTAGTCTTAACGGCTTAAGGTTTAGTCATAAGACGTTTTGGTTTAGTCTTAAGGGCTTAAGGTTTTGTCATAAGGCGTTTTAGTTTAGTCTTAAAGCTTAAGGTTTTGTCATAACGGCTTAAGGTTTAGTCTTAAGCCGTTATGACTTCGATGGAAGGCCTTCCCGGCTGGTTTTGGGCCGTTTTTTTCACATTTTCCTGTCAAATGTCATATAAATGACCAGATATTTTTTGGTTGATAGACAGACATCCTGCCTTCACTCGAAAAAGTGGAGAGATCCTTCGCTAACGCTCAGGGTGACATGAAAAAGAGATCTTGAGCGAAAATCCTGACAATAAGAGACCTCATGGTTATTTTCCATCAGGTCTCCGCTTTAGACAGAGGATGGGCAGGAAGTCGTTGGCTCCGATTGAGAAGATATGCGTGACGAATAAATCAGGGACGGTATAATCAAGTCCGTGTCAAATAATAAACTCATTCTGCTTACCGGCGCGACCGGTTACGTGGGCGGACGGCTTGCACCACGGCTTCTGGAAGCTGGTTATCGCGTCCGCTGTTTGGTGCGCGACGCTAACCGGTTGCGCGGGCATCCGTGGTCCAAACGCGTCGAAATCATCGAAGGCGATGCGTTGATTTCCAAAACGCTGGATGCCGCGTTGAAGGATGTCTCGGTTGCATATTATCTGATCCACGGAATGCAGGGAAACCGAGCTAGCGCAGAACGCGATATGAACGCGGCGCGTAATTTTGCCGAGGCCGCGGAACGGGCGGACATCGAACGGATCATTTATCTTGGCGAGCTGGTTGATCCTACCGCAAACCTTTCTCCATATCTTCGTTCCCGTCACGAGACGGGTTCCATTTTGCGGCATGGACGCGTGCCCGTTACTGAATTTCGCGCGGGTATGATTGTCGGCTCGGGCAGTGTCTTGTTCGAGATGATCCGCTATCTTGCTGAGCGCGAGCCGCTCCTGGTTTGTCCCGCCTGGTTCTTTTCCACCGCACAACCCATTGCCATCCGCGATGTATTATCGTATCTCATCGCCGCGCTCGAAACGGATGAAAGCATCGGCAAGCTGATCGAGATCGGCGGCCCGACGCGCCTCACCTATGCCGAGATGCTTCTTCAATATGCAAAGGAGCGTAACCTTAAGCGCGTGCTCATTCGCACGCCGTTCAACCTGCCACGCCTTTCGGCGTATTGGGTTCATATGGTCACGCCGATTCATTGGCGCGTCGTTCTGCCGTTGATCGAGGGATTGCGCGCCCAGATCATCGTCCATGATGATGCGGCGAAGAAAATTTTTCCGAATATCAATCCCATTGACTTTCAGACCGCCATCCATCTTGCACTCGGACGTATTAATCGTGATGACGTTGAGACTTCATGGTCTGATGCATTGGTCACTGCGATGGGCGACGCCAAGCCATATACATTCAAAGTGGAAGAAGGCATGATGATGGAACGCCGCACGCTTCTTCTCGACCTTTCCGCGGATTCCATTTTCCGGGCGTATACCGGCATCGGCGGCGCGCGCGGCTGGCTGTACATGGATTGGGCGTGGGCGATCCGCGGCTGGATGGATAAAGCCATTGGCGGAGTGGGCATTCGCCGCGGACGCCGTCATCCCGATGAGATTCGAGCCGGTGAATCGCTTGACTTCTGGAGAGTCGAATCCGTTGAGCAGGATCGTTTGTTGCTTTTGCGCGCCGAGATGAAAGTGCCGGGCAAAGCCTGGCTTCAATTCGAGTCGATTCCACAGGAGGATGGCAACACGCTTTTCACCGAAGCGGCTTATTTTGCTCCGCACGGCTTTTGGGGATTCGTCTATTGGTATGCCATGTGGCCGTTCCATGCTTTTTTATTTAACGGCTTGATCCGCCGACTTGCCTCGCGGGCGCGCCTGTGTGCGAAAACCTAACTCACCACAGGGAACACGGAGATCACAGAGCCTTTAGAGTTTTCTCTGTGTTCTTTGTGGTCTCTGTCTGCACTCCCCGGCGCTTGCGCCCGGGGCAAGTATGATGCAGGTACAAGTGTGGTGATCATGACTCGTCCTCTCATCCTCGTTACCGGCGCAAGCGGATATATCGCGAGTCGTCTCATTCCGCGTCTATTGGAACAGGGATATCTTGTCCGGGCCATGGCGCGTCGCCCCGAACAACTTGCCGCACGGTCATGGGCAAATCGCGTTGAGCTTGTGCGCGGCGACATAACAGTTCCAAGCACGCTCGAGGATGCTTTGAATGGAGTTCATACTGCTTACTATCTCGTCCATAACATGACCATTGGGCGCGGTTATATGCGAATCGAAATTGAGGGCGCACACAACTTCGCATTGGCCGCAGAACGCGCCGGCATTGAACAGATCATTTATCTCGGCGGGCTTGCCGATCCAAATGATAAACGTCTCGCATTGCATCTCCGTTCACGCATGGAGACCGGCGAAATGTTAAGACGAGGCAAGGTTCCTGTTACTGAATTTCGCGCAGGAGTCATTGCCGGTTCCGGCAGTATCTCGTTCGAGATGATCCGTTTTATGGCTGAGGCGCTTCCAGTAATCATTGGACCTACATGGCTGAGAAATAAAGCCCAGCCGATTGCCACAGAAAATGTCATCGACTATCTGATTGCCGCGTTGGAAAACACAGACAAACAGAGTCGCATCTTTGAAATCGGCGGCAACGAAATCTCTACCTATGGAGATTTAATGCTTCAATATGCCCGCATCCGCGGCTTGAAGCGAAAACTGCTGATGCTGCCTGGAATCCCGCTTTGGCTGATGGCAATGGGCGTGGAAAAGATAACGCCAGTGCCGCGCCGGATCGCATATGCGCTCATCGGCGGACTCGCCAACGACAGCGTCGTTCAGCACGACGACGCACAGCGAATCTTTCCAAACATCAAGTTGATCAATTTTGAAGACGCATCAACGAACGCTTTGAGCCATCTTTCCCCGTCTTCGATGGAACGTGTCTGGGAAGGTTTGGATCGCGGTGCGGTGCGTGTCAAACATGAAGGCTTCTTTATAGATTATCGTCGTATTGACATTAACGCTTCGCCCGAATCAATTTATCAAGTTATAACATCCCTCGGCGGAGGACGCGGCTGGCTGTATGCAAACTGGTTGTGGCAATTTCGGGGCTGGATGGATCAACGACTGGGCGGGCTAGGTTTGCGCGGTCGAAGCAATTCCTTATTAAAAGAAAATAGTCTAGTTGAGCCGNNATTGACCCCAATCGCTTTCTGCGTCTTTATTCCGAACTGCGCGCTCCCGGCGATGGCTGGATGGAATGGCGTATCGAAACGATTGAAAGCAAATGTTTATTAACTCAAACTGCTTTCTTTGCGCCGCGCGGCCTGCCCGGCTTTCTTTACTGGCATTTGCTTGATCCATTGCATCGGCTGGTATTTCGCGGTTTAATCCAAGCCATCAAACATCGAAGCGAGACAACATGAAGCATGCCTTGAAAGTTATTCTTTTTTCGCTTGTCATCATTTTATTGCTCGGCCTGATGATTATCATTGCGCTTTATGTTCCCAATTCCCTTCATACGAATTCCGATTTTCTGGCGATCTACGACGCCGACTTGCGTTTGCTTCAGCACATCAAGCCTTACGATTATCAAAGCCAAATCCATTTGATGGCCCAGAAAACGGGAATGCTTCCCGAAAACGTATATGTGCCGCAATTCCCTTATCCGCCGTGGTTTGCGCTAAGCACATTTTATTTGGGTCTCCTGCCCATCCAATCCGCCGCCACGCTGTGGTTCGAGATCAATTTGGTGATGTTGTTTTTGACCGTTTGGTTCCTCAGCGCCGACTGGCATCCGCGGTTCCGATTGTTTTCTTTTCTTGCGCCATTCTTTTTCATACCGGTCATTGGGACTCTTGGCGTCGGTCAATATGATTTCCCTGTTTTGTTGGGAAGCGCGATATTGATTTATGCCATCCGGCATCAACGCCTCGCGCTGATCTTGATCGGCGCGGCGTTATTGACTTTTAAACCACACGTCGGCATTCCCATCTTCCTTGCCGTACTGATATATTTTTTCCTTTTACGAGGTTCATTCAGCCGCCGCGCTCTCGTTTGGATTTTCAGCGGCGTGGCATTTCTCTGCGTTATCGGCTTGATTGCCGATCCTTTATGGTTGGTCGATTATCCGCTTTCATTTGTGACCTATCAAACCGGCGCCGATATCGCGTCTTGTGCCGCATGCGACAGCGTACCTTCGTGGCTGGCGACTCACTTCATTCCCAATTCAACCCTCTCGCAGATGACTCTGATCGGCGCGGTCTTGTTCGTTGTTCTCATACTTATATTTGGTTCAATCCGTTCGCGTCTATTGAAATCGCCGGATTATTTATTGAACGTTTCCATATTGATCGTTCTTTTGGCGAATCCTCATCTTTATAATTACGATTTTATTCTCCTGCTCCTTCCCTTTGTTTTATTGGCGGAAGAATCGCGTTCATGGTTTGAACGAATCGGTTTGATTATTCTTTATCTATTTCCCTTCTCTGCCATCGTGGTCTTTGGACGCACGATTGGAGATCCAACTTTGCTCTTTGTAACATTGTTGCTTACTTTGCTCGTTTTCATTCATGCGCGCAGCCTTCCACTGCTTGACGTTTCCCCACACGCGGCATAAAATCAATCCTACAACTTAAGAACGGTCAGTCAGCGGCGAAGCCGGTGTGAATCCGGCACTGTCCCGCAACTGTGAGTTAGCTTCGCTAACAAGTCAGGTCGCCCGCGCTGGCCGGTTCACCACTCTCTCGTGGAAAGGAGGTGGATGACGGCAGAATCGGATTGCCTCTCCAACCTCCCCAGTCAATGACTGGGGAATTTGATTCTTATGTAGTAACGACTTAAGTCGTTACTATGATTTCATTTTTTTCAGGAGAAGTATGTATCGCAAAATTTTAGCTTTGACTTTGCTAACCGTTTTATTATTCGGCTGTGCGCCCGCGGTCACGCCTCAGGCCGCGCCGACGATTGGGCCCACGCAACCGGCTCCAGTCCAGACCGAAGCGCCGACTGCAATTGCAACAACAACATCTTCCGCGATCACATTGACGGATGATCTTGGCCGCACCGTCACACTGAATCATCCCGCACAACGAATCGTTTCGATGGCTCCATCGAATACCGAAATCCTTTTTGCGATCGGCGCAGGATCGCAGGTTGTTGGACGCGATGATTTCTCGGATTATCCCGATTCGGTCAAGGCTCTGCCCTCGGTTGGGGGAACGGAAAAATATAACAACGAACAGATCGTGGCGCTCCATCCCGATCTTGTCCTGGCGGCGGAGATCAATACGGCGGATCAAGTAAAGGCACTCGAGAGTTTGGGACTGACTGTTTATTATATGAAGAATCCATCTACGCTTGAAGAAATGTATGGCAACCTCGAAACGGTGGCAAAATTAACGGGTCACGAAACGGATGCGGCGACTCTCATTGCATCGCTCAAAACGCGAGTTGCCGCGGTGGATAATAAGATTGCGACTGTGACTTCACGTCCCTCTGTATTTTATGAAATTGATGCGACTGACCCCGCCAAGCCTTATACTGCTGGCCTCGGCACATTCATTGATTTGTTGATTCGACGGGCAGGCGGGACGAATATCGCAGGAACTTCAAAAGATCAATATCCGCAGCTGAGTCTTGAACAGGTTGTTGCGTTGAATCCATCCTTCATCCTTTTGGGCGATGCGGTTTACGGCGCAACGCCGGATGTAGTGAAAGCGCGTCCGGGTTGGGGATCGTTGAGCGCGGTGAAGAGCGGCAATGTAATTCCCGTGGATGATAATCTTTTCAGCCGCCCCGGCCCGCGGCTGGTAGATGGACTTGAACTGCTCGCAAAAATATTGCATCCCGAATTGTTTAAATAAAATGTAGGGGCGACGCATGCGTCGCCCCTACGCGTAACATGAAAATCCGCCCATATCTTTTTTCGCTGCTTATCCTCGGTTTGGCCCTGATGTTGAGTCTCGGCATCGGTTCGGTATTTCTTTCACCGGCTCAACTCTGGGCCGCGCTGACCGGACACGGCACCCAAACTTCCGCTACGATTTTGTGGGCGATCCGTTTTCCGCGCACTGCTTTGATCGCGTTGACGGGCATGGCCCTCGGCGGAAGCGGCGCGACATTTCAAGGGCTGTTCCGCAACCCGCTTGCAGATCCCNNAGCGGGTTTGGGTGCCATTCTTGCAATGTCCATCCATTGGCCTTATACAGTTCTGGGATTGGCAGCGGTTCCAGCCGCAGCATTTATCACCGGCTTGTTGACTGTATTTTTAGTCTACACTTTTGCACGCGTCGGCGGAAGCGTGCCTGTCACGAACCTGATTTTGGCCGGAGTTGCGGTCTCAGCCTTCGCCACTTCAGTGACCTCATATCTTATGCTGCGATCAACCGGAGAATTGCGGCAGGCGATCAGCTGGCTTCTTGGCGGCGTCAGCCTGAGTAGTTGGAATGTCATCCTTGCGCTGGTCCCGTACCTTGCCATCGGATTAACTACCATGACGTTAAGCGGCGCCGCTTTGAACCTTTTGCAATTCGGCGATGACCAGGCCGCTCAAATGGGCTTGGATGTGAAGCGCGCCAAAATCATCATCATCGCGGCGGCTTCAATTGTTACCGCTGCCGCAGTTTCTTTTGCAGGCATTATCGGCTTTGTAGGGCTGATCATTCCGCATATTGTGCGCATTTGGTGGGGCGCAGATTATCGCCGCATCGTTCCTCTAAGCATTTTGGGCGGCGCCAGCGCTCTCTTGGCCGCGGATATTCTGGCGCGGATCGTCATCGCTCCTCAAGAATTGCCGCTAGGGATTGTCACGGCATTGGCGGGAGCGCCATTCTTTTTATGGGTTCTTCGGCGTTCGAAGAATCAAGGATTTTGGTAATAAATACATAAGGAGTCTGAATGAAAAAAGGATTGTTAATCGTCAACACCGGCGACGGCAAAGGAAAGACCACCGCCGCACTGGGTATGGTTCTGCGTTCTTGGGGACGCGGCTTTCGCATTTGCGTGATCCAATTCATCAAAGCCGAAACGGGTCAATGGGGGGAAATCAAAGCCGCGAAGAAACTTGGCATCGAATGGCACGCCACGGGTGACGGCTTCACATGGACTTCCAAAGACATGGATGAAACTACGGCCTGCGCGTTGCATGGCTGGGAAATGGCCAAGGAAAAGATTGCCAGTAATCAATATGATTTGATCGTGCTGGATGAATTTACGTACGCTTTGCAGTTTGGCTGGCTCAACACCAGCGAAGTATTGGAATGGCTTCGCCTCAATCGGCCTCCGAGCCTGCATCTCGTCATCACTGGCCGCTCTGCCCCTGAGGCTTTGATCGAGCAAGCTGACCTTGTTACCGATATGCAGCCCATTAAACATCCTTTCGACCAGGGAATTCTAGCCCAGCCTGGAATTGAATTTTAATAATGTCGATATGCGAGGCAAATTATGAAGCTTGAAGAAGTGATTAATAGAATCCAGCCGCTGGATCAGACGGCCATGCAAGAAGCCCGTGCACGTCAGGATACGCTGACCAAGCCGCAGGGAAGTTTAGGGCGGCTCGAAGAACTTTCAATTCAACTCGCAGGCATCATGGGAAAACCGATTCCTGCGATCAAGGACAAAGTCATCATCACCATGGCGGGCGATCATGGTGTGGTGGCCGAAGGAGTCAGCGCGTACCCGCAGGAGGTGACTCCAGAAATGGTGTTGAACTTTCTCGCAGGCGGTGCAGCGATCAATGTGCTGGCGCGGCATGTCAACGCACGCGTGGTGGTGGTGGACATGGGAGTCGCATCAGACATCCCGGCAAACGAAAAGCTCATTGTTAAGAAGGTCGCTTATGGAACAGCGAATATGGCCAAGGGTCCGGCGATGACTCGTGAACAGGCAACGGAATCCATTTTGAGCGGAGTCGAGATCGTCGAAACGGAAATCGCTCGCGGCTTGGATATTGTCGGAACTGGCGATATGGGAATCGGCAACACGACTCCCTCTGCCGCAATCGCGTGCGCGCTGATGAAACAACCTCCCAAGGAAATTGCCGGCCGCGGTACGGGCGTGGACGATGAAGGACTCAAACGAAAGATCGGTGTGATCCAGCGCGCGCTGGATATCAATCAGCCAAATCCAAACGATGGACTCGACGTGCTTGCGAAAGTGGGCGGGTTTGAAATCGGCGGGCTGGCAGGTGTGATGCTTGGTGCGGCCGCGCATCGCAAGCCCGTGATGGTGGATGGATTTATTTCAACCGCTGCGGCGATGATCGCGGTTTCGATTGCGCCGCAATGCCGCGATTATTTGATCTCAGCGCATCGCTCCAAAGAGCATGGTCACGGCCTGATGCTCGATTGGCTTAACCTGAACCCTTTGTTTGATCTCGATTTAAGACTCGGCGAAGGCACGGGTGCGGCGCTTGGAATTTCGCTGGCTGAAGCCGCGTGCAAAATCCTGGCAGAAATGGCAACGTTCGGCGAAGCAGGTGTGAGCGAAAAATAATAACGATGAAATATCTTTTAACCGCGTTTGATCTGCTTACGACTTTACCTTTGCCTGCCTCAAAGAACTGGCAAGCTGGCGATAGTGGACGTTCTGCGGTTTGGTATTCGCTGGTGGGGTTATGCATCGGCGCACTGGTCGCTGGAGCATTTGCTTTGTTGCAAATATATTTTTCCCATGCCATCAGCGCCGCGCTTGCGCTTGCTTTTTGGGTCTTGTTAACCGGCGGTCTGCACTTAGACGGACTCGCAGATTGTTTTGACGGCATGTTTCATGCCAGCAATCCCGAACGCCGCCTGCAGATCATGAAAGATCCGCACACGGGCGCATTCGGCGTAATCGGATTGATCCTGGTTTTGTTGATCAAATTCTCGGCGTTGACTTCNNCGCGCGTCCCGATGGTTTGGGTGCGGATTTTGCTTCGGGTCTGCAGACACATGCCATCATTCTTGGCGGCTTGATTCCATTTGGGCTTGCGATCTGGTTGAAAGGAATGGGTTTTCTTGCGATTGGATTGGGATTACTGGTCACATTATTTATTTTACTCGTGGCAAAAAAGAATTTAGGCGGCATCACGGGCGATGTGCTTGGCATGATCGTTGAACTTGTTGAAGTCAGTGTATTGCTGGTATTTGCGATGAGACTTTAAAGATTTCGTCGCAAATATCCACGTTGAATGGTTATGATCTACATGAACATTCCAATTGAAGGCATCTCCATATCTGAAACGCCTGAAGTCATCCATATTCAAAGCGCATCCCCATTAACGACGCTTTCTTCCGATGAAATTTTTTTTATTGCAAATGCTTAAGGTTATGCTTTCACGATGAAACTTCTTCTTGTTCGTCACGGACAAACAGACTGGAACATCAATCGCCGCTTTCAAGGTCAGAGTGACGTTCCGCTTAATGAGGCAGGGCGTCAGCAAGCGACTGCTTTGGTAAATCGTTTGTCGCGTGAACACATCGACGTACTATTCGCCAGCGACTTGCAACGGGCTCATGAGACTGCGCGTATCATCGCCGCGCAGCAGGCCTGTGAGATTCGCCTTGACGCGCGCCTGCGAGAAATAAATTTCGGCGCGTGGGAAGGTTTGACCTATGATGAAATCAAACACAATGATCCAGCTGTGCTCGCGGCGCGGGAAGCTGATATTTTCACAACTGCCGCGCCGGACGGTGAAACGCTGAATCAGTTAACCACGCGCGTGGAATCTGTTTTGAATGACCTGCACACACAATATGCTGCTCAAACCA
>PLNY01000229.1 GCA_003141915.1 Anaerolineae bacterium
TGCTTTCATTTGGATTCAGTGCCCGTGCTCTTCGCGGCGATCCAAAAAAGAAAACAATCAGTTCGATCATCGCTTTGCTTATGCTCATTATCGGAATCTTTCCCACCGAATACTTCATCGGACTTGAGCCTTTACGATTTCTTTTCATTTGGGTCATCATCTCCGAAGAAACAACAGGCTTTTTGNNCATTCAGACGATAAAACATTGGTGGCCTTACTTCCTCATCTGGATGGTAGATGCACTTTGGCTGGCTTATTATTATAAATCGGGCGCATACTTTTCTTATGGCGTGACTGCGACTCGACATGCGCTTTCCATCAAAGCCTTATTGCTCGCGTTCGGCGACGCATTCTGGAAAGCTGGATTTTATGTTTGGGCGCAGGTACTGGTATTGACTGCGCAATCCATCACCGCACCAACCANNGGAGATGGAGGGGGGCTTTGCTATCTCCGCCCTCATTATTGGCTTTATCGGCATCCTGCTCGGACGCGTTCCATCGTTCGCCGCTGGCCTTCCGCTGACCTTGCAGTCCTCGAACGATCGCTTCATGATCTCGATGATGCTCGGCGCGAGTCTATTCGCAACCGGATTGATTGACTTGATAATCAAAAACAATCTCGCGAAGACATATATATTCGCTTTACTCATCGCATTAGGCATCGGCCAGCAATTTTTCAACGCCAATATCTTCCGCCGCGATTGGGCAAGGCAGCAAGCGGTCTATTGGCAATTGGCTTGGCGCATCCCGGCATTGAAACCGAACACGGCGATCCTCACAGACTTTGTGCCGATTGATTACGAAACCGATCTCTCCTTCACCGCACCGCTCAATTGGATGTACGCGCCGGATTTTCACGGCGGCGACTTGCCCTATGCCATGATCTATGTCAACAAGCGCCTCGGCAGTACATCACTATCCGACATCAAACCGGATACTGTCATTGCGTTGCCTTATCGCACTGTGACATTTCACGGTTCCACTTCGCAAGCAATCGTGATCTACGCGCCGCAAAACGGCTGTTTGCGCGTGCTTGATCCTGTTTATGCCAATGCCCAAACGTATAATAGATTCACTTCCATAGCGCCGCTGATTCCCTTGTCCGATCCATCCCGAATCATCACTGATGCACCGCCACTAACCTTAACAAATCCGCCTTTTCCTAGCGAACCGTCTCATACATGGTGTTACTTTTATGAGCAGGCAGAATTAGCGCGTCAAAGCGGCGATTGGAATAAAGTCTCGGACGTGGGACGCCAAGCCGCGCAACAAGGCTTTGTCCCGCAGGATGATTTCGAATGGCTTCCATTTATCGAAGCCGATGCGCGCACTGGCGATTTGAAATCCGCAGAGCAGATCACGCGTCAGGCGTGGAAGGATGACACGAAACTTCATCAGGGGTTGTGTATTCTGTGGAAACGGGTGCAAGCCGAGGATCCGGAAGAGGCGCAAAGCGCTGCGTCGAATTTATTAACAGAACTGGGATGCAGATAATCATCCAATTGCAATGGCTCGCGGCTTGACGCTTTAAACGGTATATGCTACCATCCTTCATTAAGCATTCATTATAAGGAGAGTTCAAGATGGTCAATAAAAAAATCAGCGTGAGGTTAACGATTATTCTTTTGTTGGGAGTCATGTTCGCCACTGCCTGCACGCAATCTTATTCTCAAGCACCCGCCGAGACACCAACCCTGATTCCTGCGGGCTTGTTTGTATCGCCTTTGCCTACGGGCGTGGATGCAATGCAGTTGGTGGCAGATTTTGGAACACAAACTGCTGAAGCGCTCAGCGGAACTACTTCGACTCCTGGAGCGGCAACCGCTACATCTGCACCAGGCACATCCTCACCTGTGACTGTGACTGACACTCCGACCTTGCAAAGCGGCACGTTCATTACACCGTTGAGTGGTTCAAGCACACCAGGCACTGCTCTAACTTTTACTCCTGCACCCGTTACGGCTGTACCGATTACAACAGGCGCGATAACTGCGTCGACCTATGTCGCTCCAGCAGGCGTTCCTGGAACTTACACACTGCAACAGGGCGAATGGGTTTATTGCATAGCGCGGCGCTTCAATGTTGATCCAGATGAATTATTAAGGCTCAACGGTTTAAGGGATTGGGATGCTCAGAGCCTGTCTCCAGGGTTGGTTTTACAACTTCCTCAGACGGGTAATCCCTTCCCCGGACCTCGCGCCTTGATTCCACATCCCGCTACGTATACTGTGACTGGCAATAACGATACGACAATTTATGGGGTTGCCTGTCAATACGGTGATGTTTTCCCGGAAGCCATCGCTCAAGCGAATAACCTGCCTCTCTCAACCTATTTGACGGCAGGGCAGCAACTGACCATTCCATAACATCAGGCTAATTTGATAAAGAAGCCCGGGCAAATTGGCCTGGGCTTCTTTCTAGGAGTCTACCATGCCGTTTGAACTTTTAAAATCCGAGCCGGTATTTCAGGGACACGCTTTTAAAATCAGGCGCGATTATCTGAAAACGCCTGATGGCCACCAAACAAAATATGAAATCGTGGAACATGTTGGTTCAGTGGTTATCATCCCAATTGATGAGCAGGGAAATTTATTATTCGTTCGTCAGTATCGCCCCGCAGTCGGCATGGACTTGCTGGAACTGCCGGCAGGCACGCGTAATGGCGATGAGCCGCATGAAGCCTGCGCGGCGCGTGAGGTCCGTGAAGAAACGGGAATGGCTGCGGGAAAGTTGGAACGCATCGGTGATTTCTATCTTGCGCCCGGTTATTCGACTGAATTCATGGCTGTCTTTCTGGCAACCGAATTGATTTACAATCCGCTCAAGCCAGATGCAGACGAATTCTTACAACTGGAAAAAATCCCGATCACCAAAGCCATCGAGATGGCTGAAAAAGGCGAAATCCCGGATGCAAAAACATTAGCAGCATTGTTTTTGGCGAGAACTTACTTGAAATAATATTTCCAAGCGTTACACAGGTGCAGATCGCACTTCATCTTTGCATTTCATCAATTCTACAATTCCTGTCCGAATATGACAACCCACATGGGGATTTAAGTCATATATAACTAACGCCCTGCCCTATTGGAGGATACACTTGGATATTGGAATGATATTTCCGGG
>PLNY01000253.1 GCA_003141915.1 Anaerolineae bacterium
AACGCGCGTCTGTTTGACCGATTGGAGGAACGCGTCGAGCAATTTTCTACCCTGCATTCGATTGATCTGGTGATTGGCTCCACCACAGACTTGCGCGTCAGTCTGCAGGTTGTGCTTGAATCTATTGTCCATCTGCTAAAAGTGGACGCGGCGGGCATCTTATTCCATAACCCCGGTACGCTTAGCCTCGAGTATGCGGGCGGTGTGGGATTCCATTCGGACGTTAGCGGCTCGGCGGTTCGTCTCGGAGAAAACTTGGCAGGCCGCGCTGCCTTAACGCGCCAAATAATAGATGTGGCTGAACTTTCCAAAGCCGAACTCCCCCTGCCTTTCCGGCAAATGATCGAGCATGAAGGCTTCATTTCTTATCGAGGCCTTCCTTTGATCGCCAAAGGCGATGTAAAAGGTGTGTTGGAGCTTTATCATCGTTCTGCATTCCCATCCAATCCTGAATGGAATGATCTCCTCAATCTGCTTGCCAGTCAAGCCGCAATTGCAATGGATAATGCGATGCTCTTCAATGATCTCGAACACTCCAATACTGAACTGGAGTTGGCGTATGACGCCACCATCGAGGGCTGGGCAGAGGCATTGGAATTGAGGGATCACGCGACCGGCGGCCATACCCGCCGCATTTTGGAAACAACAATTACTTTGGCACATAAAATGGGAATCCCCAATTCTGAACTTCCGAATATCCGCCGCGGCGTGCTGTTGCATGATATTGGGAAAATGGGCGTACCGGATTATATTCTTCTCAAGTCAAGCCTGCTCACCGACGAAGAATGGCAGATTATGCGTCAGCATCCACTAAATGCCTATAACCTGCTTTCTAAAATTTCATATCTGCGTTCCGCCCTCGACATTCCATATTGCCATCACGAAAAATGGGATGGCTCTGGTTATCCGCGCGGCTTGAAGGGAGAACAAATTCCATTGTCCGCGCGCATGTTCTCCATCATGGATGTTTACGATGCGCTCTCGTATGACCGTCCCTATCGTTCGGCATGGCCAAAGGAAAAAATTATTGAGTACATCAAAGAGCAATCAGGTAAATATTTTGATCCGCGCGTAGTTGAAGCGTTTTTGGAACTGATCGAATAATTATTGCATATGACGATTCATTCTGCTGCCGCTCTTGCCCATCCGAACATTGCCGCGATTAAATACTGGGGCAACCGTGACCAGCTTCTGCGGCTTCCTGTTAACGGTTCGATCTCGTTCAACCTCGACGGGTTGTGGACGCGCACGTCCGTTAGCTTTCAGCCATCCCTGCCTTTCGATGAGTTGATCATCAATGGACACGAAGTGGCCGGGTCAGCGCTCGAGCGCGTTACCCTGATTCTTGATCTGGTCCGCGAAATGGCTGGCATCCAAGAACGCGCGGAGATCGTCAGCGAAAATAATTTTCCCTCCGGCGCGGGAATCGCTTCATCGGCTTCGGCCTTCGCGGCGCTGGCTTTGGCTTCCAGCAACGCGGCGGGATTGAACTTGAGCGAACGAGAACTCTCACGGTTGGCGCGGCGCGGCTCCGGTTCGGCGGCGCGTTCTATTCCGAACGGATTCGTCGAATGGCAAATGGGAACGAGCGATGAAGATTCATTTGCCTATTCCATCGCGCCGCGCGAGCATTGGGCTTTGACCGATTGCATTGCCATCATCAGCGCGTCACACAAAAAGACCGGCTCCACCGAAGGCCACGCGCTGGCAGGCACCAGCCCATTGCAAGCCGCGCGCGTCGCTGATGCGCCGCGTCGAATCGAAATTTGCCGCGGCGCGATCCTGGAACGCGATTTCGATTCATTCGCATCCATTGTCGAACTGGATTCGGATATGATGCACGCCGTAATGATGACATCCAACCCCGCGCTGCATTATTGGCTTCCGGCCTCTGTCGCAGTGATGCAGGCCGTGCGGGAATGGCGCGAGGCGGGCGCGTCCGCTTGTTATACGGTGGATGCCGGGGCGAACGTACACGTTCTTTGTCCAGAAAAAGAAGCGGATGAACTTGCGATGCGCCTTCGCAAAATCTCCGGCGTCAAAGAGGTGTTGACCGCGCATGTCGGAGGTCCGGCAAGAATCATAGAGGAATAATCCACAGATTACACAAATTTCGCAGTTTCATTTTTTCAATCTATGTAATCTGCGAAATCTGTGGATGGCTTTTCGCCGGGGTAAGAGACGTAATCGTCCGTTCATCCATGCTTTATCTTCTCCTAATCCAAACAGGATATAATGAATTGGTTTTTTACAAGCTGAGGTAATGAATGAATATTTCTATTCTATCTGCTGTAATTTTTGTGGCTGTGTTTGCAGGCGTAATCATTACGCATGAATTCGGCCACTTTATTGTGGCGCGCCTTTTGAAGGTTGAAGTCGAAGAGTTCGGCATCGGATTTCCGCCGCGCATCACAACGTTATTCCATTGGAAGGGCACGGAGTTCACGCTCAACTGGCTGCCATTGGGCGGGTTCGTCCGCCCGAAGGGCGAGAACGATCCGAATATTCCGGGCGGACTCGCCGCATCCAGTCCGTGGACACGATTGGCGGTTCTCTTTGCCGGGCCGACGGTGAATCTTTTAACGGCGGTGATCGTGTTCGCCTATTTGTTTTATCAGATAGGTGTTCCCAATTACAACAAAGTGCAAATTGGCGATGTCATTCCCAATTCGCCTGCCGCGCAGGCTGGCATCCAAGCCAGCGATATTGTGTTGAAAGTGAATGGGCAAACCATCTCCGACCCGAACACATTACATGATGTGATCTATGCCAATTTGGATAAGCCCGTAACGCTTACGCTTCAACGCGGCAATAAAGATGTAACCGTCACCGCCACGCCATTGAGTTCGCGCCCATCAGATCAGGGCGCGTTGGGCATCTCAATGGGATATGCAATGGTACGTTCCGGTTCGATCATCGAATCGACGGGTTATGGCGCTCTGGCGGTTTATGACCAAATCAGCGCGTTGGTCTCGCTCCCGGCAGAAATGATCAATGGACAAATCACTCCGGATCAGGGACGCTTTGTGGGACTCAAAGGCATCTACGATCTCTTCGGGCAAGCCGTCAGCCGCGACATTCAAAGCCGACAAACAGCTCAAGCGACTCCGCCTCTATCCGCATCTTCATCCAATTCATCCGCACCCGTTAATTCACAAGCGCCAACTTACTTCACATTTCAATTGATCGCTCTTCTCACCGTCAGTATCGGTTTCATCAATTTGCTTCCCTTTCCCGCGCTGGATGGCGGCCGCATCTTCTTTGTTCTGCTGGAATTGATCCTGCGCCGCCGCGTCAAACCCGAATTTGAAAACTATGTCCATGCCGTAGGTTTTGCCATCCTGCTGCTCTTTATGATCTACGTCAACGCCATGGACTTTATCCATCCCGCCATCATCAATCTGCCGAAATGAATGAGTTGAAACTTCCCTTTCAAAAGACGATTGACGAACTGCTCGCTGGCAAGAAGAGTTTATCTCGTTCTTCCCTGCGAAGCTTTTCAGATATTGATTCCGTCTCGCTGAATCTGTTACTCGAAGCCTGGCCTCGCATCGCATCGGACCGCAAGCGGCTCCTGCTCGAAGAGCTTCAAACCTTATCTGATAACGACACCCTTGTCAGCTTTGATGACCTCGCGCGTGTACTTCTCAACGACCCGGATGCGCAGGTGCAGGCCGGTGCCATTCGTCTGCTCGATGAATGCAATGATACAAAACTCATTCCAGTCTATTTGAAAATATTATCCAGCGATAAAGATGCGTCCGCGCGCGCGGAGGCCGCCTCGGCGCTGGGAAAATTTGTCCAATTGGGAGAGCTGGAAGAGATCCCGAAAAAGACTCAAGGTCGAGTTGAAGATGCGTTGCTTGAAAAGATCAACAGCGAAGATGACCCAAACGTCCGTCGTCAGGCGCTCGAAGCAATCGGGTATTCATCCCGTCGTGAAGTCATCACGTTGATCGAATCGGCTTTTCATCGTGAGAATCCGGACTGGCAAGCCAGCGCCTTGTTCGCGATGGGACGTTCATCCGATGAGCGCTGGGAAGAGAATGTGATTCCAAAAATACTGGATGAAAATCCGCGCGTGCAGTTGGCGGCCATTGAAGCCGCAGGCGAATTGGGGTTGATACCGGCTCGCGAGATATTGCTCAAAATGCTCGAAGAAGATGAAAACGATGCTCTGGTTGTGAACGCGGCAGTCTGGTCGCTCTCACAAATCGGCGGCGAAGATGCGCGTATCTATATTGAAAGTCTGATCGACGAGACCGAGGATGATGACCAGGTGGAATTCCTCGAAGAAGCGTTGGACAACCTGGCTTTTACCGAGGACCTCGCGAAATTCGATTTGCTCAATCTGGATCTGGAAGACGATTTGATAGATAAAGAGGAATAATGCTGCAGCTGTCATTGCGAGACCTGCGTAGCAGGTCGTGGCAATCTCCAGTTATTATGCAATCATTGTTTGAACCTTAGAGAGTGTTTCTTAAATCCAATTCACCACAGATAAACACGGATGANNCTCCTCGCAACACTTGCACCTGCGCTGCAAGTGCGGGTGTGACATTTGATATAAGCGGGGTTACAATAAGACGTCATGCTTTTCAATAATCTCTTCTCAACCTTCCGACAATCTCCTGCCCATTCTGCTCATTAGCGGGGCAGGATTTTTGCTGGGTAAACTTCTTCATTGGTCTTCCTGAGGATGTAATCGTGAAACGACTTCGGAAATTCGTTTTCTTTTTTCTTTTGGCTTTGATCTCCGTGGGATTTACGAACATGCCGCAAGCCCAATCTGGACTTAACGCAACCAATGTTAACATCTCCTATAACTTCGGCCAGCAGATCACGTTTCTCGCGCGGCTTACCTCCGATACTCCCATCCAGCAGGCATTTATCTCGTTCCGCGAAGTGACCGATCAAAATACACGCGTTGTGCCTCTCACGCTCGGCGCGGATGGTTCAACCGCTTATCAATACGATGCCAGCCAGCATTTGATCCCGCCTTTTGCGGTGATTGAATTTTCCTATCAGGCAACGTTGACCAATAATCAAAGTGTTTCAACCGGGCCATTTTATTTCCGGTACGACGACAATCGTTTCGCGTGGAAAGAACTCAACGATGAGTCGGTCATCGTGCATTGGTACAACGGCGACGACGCGTTCGGTCAGGCCGCGCTGGATGCGGCGCGCGCAGGGCTGCAAGGCATCGGCCAAACTTTTCCGGTTGCGCTGAATCCTCCCGTTGATGTTTATATCTATGCCAATTTCGATGATCTAGTGAGCTCGCTGACTTTGGGCGGCAGGCAATGGGAAGCCGGTCATGCCGATCCTTCCCTCGGAATTGGAATGCTTGCCGTTGCACCCAGCGATACGCAATCCATTGATCTGCAACAATTGGTGCCGCATGAACTCACCCACATCATGCTCTATCGCTTTTTGGGCAATGGGTTCAATAGCCTGCCGACCTGGCTTGAGGAAGGCATCGCCTCGATGGAGGAACTCTATCCAAATCCGGATTATGCAAGTGCGCTGGATGCAGCCAGCAAAAATAATTCACTTTTATCTTTTGGCGACTTATGCGTTTCCTTCCCCGCCGATAGCGGACGCGCCTATTTGGCTTTTGCGGAATCTCAATCCTTCGTGCGCTTTCTGCGAGACACGTATGGCAGTACCGGACTTGTTGCGCTGACTCAAGCCTATGCCGATGGACTCGATTGCGATCTCGGTGCAACGCGCGCGGTGGGCGTGCCGCTCAATCAACTCGAAGCGCGCTGGCGCGAATCGGTCCTTGGACAAAACATCGTCGGCGTCGCGTCACAAAACCTGTTGCCTTATCTCATCATCCTTGGATTAACGTTGATCGTCCCGATATGGGGAGCAATTGGCATCATTGTTGCACGGAGAAAAAATGTCGGATGAAATAGTTCGTGCCCATGTGTGGGTCCAAGGGCTGGTGCAGAATGTCGGGTTCCGCTCATACGCTGAATATAACGCGCGCCAGCTTGGCGTCGCAGGCTGGGTGCGGAATGTCGGCTACGATACCGTCGAAGCCGTTGCGGAAGGCGAGCGCGAAAAGGTGGATCGCTTTGTCGAAGCCATGAAGGCCGGGCCGCGCGCCAGTCGTGTCAATGAATCCAAAGTTGAATGGGAAAATGCAACCGGGGAATTTAAAGAGTTTGGTGTTAAGAGAAGTATGTGGTTATTTCATTTTTGACTTTTATCGTAAGGCGTAAAGATAGTTGCCATCGGTAGAGAAATATGCCTTGCCGTTCGCAATTGCTATTTCCGAATAAATTGCGCTATCGGCTTGAAATTTCCATAACTCCTTACTTTTTGTTGTATCTATTGCATGTACAATCCCACTCTCGTCACCAAAATACAAAACATTATTTACGACTGTTAGATCCGTGGAAGCACATGAAGAAAGATGGAGTTTCCAGATCGCATGACCAGTTGTCGATTCCACTGCATACAGATAACAATCACTTTGTTGGCTATCGTAATTGAAGTAATGAGTAAAAGAACCTGTAAAATAAATTACGTCATTGGCTATGGTCACATCCTGGTCAATTGATATCCTGTCAATTGGATTTAAGCTAACCGATGTCAAATCTTGTATCCTAATTTTCCATTTCATATCCTAACCTTTCC
>PLNY01000213.1 GCA_003141915.1 Anaerolineae bacterium
GCCGCCGGCGGATCGCCGTCCACCGAACCGAAGTTGCCCTGACCATCCACGAGCATGGTGCGCATCGAAAAATCCTGCGCCATGCGCGCCATCGCTTCGTACACGGCCAGGTCGCCGTGCGGATGATATTTGCCCAACACTTCGCCGACGATAGAAGCCGACTTCTTATAAGCCGTATCCGCGCGGATGCCCATGTCGTACATCGCATATAAGATGCGGCGTTGAACGGGTTTGAGTCCATCACGCGCATCGGGCAGGGCGCGCGCCACGATCACCGACATGGCGTAATCGAGATACGCCTGCTGCATTTCGCTGTCAATGTCTATTTTACGTACGAGGCCAAGTTCCATAAAAACTCCAAAGATTCAACCCCTCCCCAACCCTCCCCATTTTCAAAGAAAATGGGGAGGGTGACCGAAGGTCGGGTGGGGTTAATTGCTTTGTCAAGACAAAAATCAATTGGAGTTTGATGCTGTATTATCTTCGGCAACCTTTCGTCGTGTTATTTTGTTCCAAAACTTAATAAGCATTTGTTTTACTGCTGCGAAAAAACCTTTTTTGGCAGCTATATCTATTAATTGCATAATCCATATTTGCAACTGACCTATTCCTGATAATGCTATTACAAATAAGATTAATATAGTTGAACTGCACATGCAGGAGATCAAAAAGACTGTGTTCGAAAAGAGTTTTATCCAATTCGAAACACTTTCCTGAAAATGAAAAACTGATTGAGCATTATCAATTACGATAGGGAAAAGCGCGCATACTTGCGACAAACTAAAGAGCAAGCCTATAACTGTGAGCACAACAACAATTGCATAACGATAGCTTTCCCTGACTTTTTCAACTTCTTTTTCGGTATTTTCATCTGTCATATCCGCTCTCCTTACATTATATAAGATATATTATCCACCCGAAATCGAAGCTAGTAAAGTGATTCGATCTTCTTCTTTCAGTTTGGTTTGCAAGCCTTTCAAACTGGCATATCCCTATTTTACCGCTTCTAAAGCATTTACCACAAAGACACAGAGAACACAAAGTTTTTTCCCTTTGTGAGCACAAAGAGACTCTGTGCCCTTCGTGCCTTTGTGGTGAGAAAATAAAAGAGCCAAGACTTTGCATCTTGGCTCTTTACGTTTTACTTCTTACTTTTTACTATTCCACATTTACTATTCACTATTCCTCTTTCTTCGCTTCCATTTCTTTCTTGTGAGCCTCGACAATGGTGCTCGCGATGTGGGATGGGACAATATCGTAATGATCGAGTTCCATCGTGAAGTATCCGCGTCCGCCGGTGATGGAACGAAGCTGGGAAGTGTAGCGCAGCATTTCCGCCAGCGGGACATGCGCCACAACCACGGTATTGCCATGCTCCGACTCGGTGCCTTGCACGCGTCCGCGACGAGTATTGAGATCGCCCATCACATCGCCCATGTTCACATCTGGAACAATGATATGCACATTCATGATCGGCTCGAACAGCACCGGGCCGGCATCCTGAACCGCCAGCTTGAAGGCTTCACGTCCGGCAATTTCAAACGCAACCGGCTTCGAATCAACGGGATGCTCTTTGCCGTCATACACAATCACTTTGACGTTGCTCATCGGGTAACCCGCGAAAGCGCCGTGCGCCATCGTAGCGATGATGCCTTTTTCGATGGGAGGCAGATAGGATTTTGAAAGATTCATTCCAACCAGTTCATCGGTAAATTCAAAATCAGCCGATGGCAATGGCTCGATGCGCAAATGCACTTCACCGAACTGTCCCGATCCGCCGGATTGTTTTTTATGGCGATATTGAGCAGACGCTTTTTTGGTGATGCCTTCGCGATAAGGAACCTTCGGCTCATGCGGCATGAGGCCAACCTGGAATTTTGTCTGAGCACGATGCATGGCAACATCAATGTGCTGGTCGCCCATGCCTTGCAAAACGGTCTCGCCGGTAGCATGTTCGTTGTACCAAGAGAGCGTCATATCTTCTTCACACAGACGAGTCAACGTCGGTGAAATTTTTGCGGCATCGGCTTGAGTCTTCGGAGAAATCGCGACACGATATAACGCGGCCGGGAATTTGGGCGGAGCAATCGTCAACGGATGATTCTTATCGCACAGTGTGTCACTCGTGGCTGTGACGGTCAACTTCGCCACCGAGCCAATATCACCTGCGTGAATCACCTTGACCGCGATCTGCTCTTTGCCGCGCTGAATATGCAATCCGGACATCCGCTCTTCTGCGTTTTTATTTTGATTCCACACATGCGAATCAGCTTGAACTGAACCGGACGCGACGCGGAAATAGGTCATCCTGCCGACAAATGGATCGGCAGTCGTCTTCCAAACGTACGCGGCCAGCGGCCCGCTATCCGATGCGNNAGGCATCAGATCAACAAAGCCATTGAGAAGCGGAACGATGCCGATCTCGCGTCCGCCTGCGGCGCAATAGACCGGGATAAAGGCTCCAGAACGAACAACGTCTTTTAAACCGACGATCAACTCTGTGTCAGAGAGAGAACCGGCTTCAAGATATTTTTCGAGCAGTGTATCTTCACCTTCTGCGGCGGCTTCGACCAAAACTCCATGAGCCTTCTTGGCCTCGTCCATCATATCGGCAGGAATATCTGTCACGGTTTTGCCGTCCGCCATAAAGGCTTTCATTGAGATCAAATCAATCACGCCTTTGAAGTCGTGCTTCTCACCGATGGGCAATTGCACTTTGACCAGGCGCTCGCCGCGCGGATGAGCATATTCTTCCACGGAGGCGTAAGCTTTGGCAAAGTCAGCATTGTCGCGGTCCAATTTGTTAATCACGACAAATCTTGGCAACTTGAATTCATCAACGTAGCGCCACGCAACTTCCGTTCCGACTTCGACGCCTGCCACAGAATCAACCAGCACCGCCGCGCCATCAGCAACGCTGAGCGCCGAAATCACTTCGCCGACGAAATCGGTGAAACCCGGGGCATCGAGCACATTGATCTTATGGTCGCGATATTCCACTGGAAGAACCGTGGTGTAAATGGAAATCTTGCGCCGGATCTCTTCTTCATCGTAATCCGAAGCCGTCGTTCCGTCCTCGATCTTTCCGAGGCGAGTGGTGGCCCCCGTCAAATGCAGAAACGATTCTGCCAACATGGTCTTGCCCGCGCTGCCATGCGAAACCAGCGCGATATTGCGGATAAACTCAGTGGTATACTCTTTCATGCCAACCTTTCCCGAAAATGGAATGATGCCAGCGGCGTGATTGTAAAAGAATAAGGTTGAATTGTCAAAGTGTGAGTTGTCATAACCTTTAGGTGACTTTATCCGAATCCCGGCTTATTTCCATGAATTTGCTTCGTCGCATCAACTTTAATATTTGGTATTTTAGGCGTCCGCCTTGGGACAGCGGCATTTCTCCCCCCGAACTCGTTGATTTCATATCCAAGCATCCTGTGGGCCGCGCCATTGATCTGGGCTGCGGGACCGGCACCAATGTCATCACGCTCGTTCAAAACGGATGGCAAGTTGTTGGTATTGATTTCGCGCCGCGCGCGATTCAAATTGCCAAACAGAAAAGTAAACAAGCGAAAATCCAAGCCGACCTGCGTGTCAGCGATGCGACCAAGCTCGAAGGGATTGACGGTCCATTCGACCTTGCCCTCGACATGGGATGCTTCCACGGCATCGAAAAAAGAAAAGACTATCTGACTCAATTAAACCGCGTGCTTGCATCAAATGGATATTGGCTGATGTATGGAATCTTCAAAACGCCTCAACTCGGACACGGGCTGGTCGCGTCGGATATTGAGCTGATCCAAGCCCAAGCCTTTCGCTTGCTCTGGCGAAAAGATGGCGCAGATAGACATGATCGCCCTTCTGCGTGGTTTTTGTTTCAAAAATCGTAGGGGCGATTGGTAATCGCCCTGGGCGGATGCATCCGCCCCTACCAAAAATAATTATCGGTGATAAACATGCGCGTCTTATTCATTTTTCTCGATGGCGTTGGACTTGGCGTTGATGATCCGAACATCAATCCGTTTGCCCGCCTCGAAATGCCGTTCCTGCAAAGCCTGCTGGGCGGGAATAAATTATTAGCGAAGTCTGCGCCACATGTTGGAGAACGTGCCACTCTCCTTCCGCTGGATGCGGCGCTCGGTGTAAAGGGATTACCGCAATCCGCAACGGGACAAGCGGTTTTGTTAACTGGCATTAATATCCCGCAAGAAATCGGCGAACATTATGGGCCCAAGCCCAACCCGGCGGTTGCAAAATTTCTTCTCAATGGAAATTTATTTTCTCAACTCATCAAGCAAAACAAAACTGCCGCATTGCTCAATGCATATCCGCCGCGCTATTTTGACGGCGTGGATTCAGGCAAACGGCTTTACTCGGCAATTCCATTGGCTGTCACCTCGGCAGGATTGAGACTCTTCGACAAAGATGATTATTANNCCTGTTTATGAACCGCGCGAAGCTGGCAATAAACTAGCTGAACTTGCAAAGCAATATGATTTCTCATTCTTCGAATATTGGGCCAGCGATTACGCCGGTCACAAGCAGGATATGAATTGGGCAATCGAACAATTTAAGAAATTTGACGATGTGTTAAGCGGCTTATGCGATCAATGGGATGACAAGAATGGATTGATTTTAATTACCTCCGATCATGGCAACATGGAGGATCTATCCACGCGGCGGCATACGGACGCGAAAGTGCTAGGATTGCTGATCGGCTCTGTAGAAGCCCGCGCCGCTTTCGTATCCGGGTTGCCGTCTCGCACCGGCGTGCCGCCTTTGCTCGCGACACGAACGGTGAACGATTTGACGGGAATCTATCAGCGGATTCTGAATACCTTATCAGCATAATTCATTTTGAATCGTTATTCCAAGAATCGCATGAAGACTTGATTGCCTAGCAAACGGCCGCGCGATGTAAGTCTCAAGATATCCAAAGTTTCTCCGTGCCACTCCAGCAAACCAAACCGAATTAATTCTTCAATCTCGTTTTGATAAACGTCTTTCAATACGCTTCCAAATCTTTGATGAAAAGTCGACGCCGCGATTCCTTCGTGCGTTAATCGCAACANNGATGATGGTTGACCGTTGCAGGTGAAAGTGGAAATTGTAGATTTGAGAATTGCGAGTCGAGCGAAGTCAACCGGTCAATATAAGTTTTGATTCTCAAGACATTTGAATAACGATAACCATTAGCGTATCCATGCGCACCCGCACCCAAGCCAAGATAAGGTAGTCCGCGCCAATATTGAAGGTTATGAACACACTCGCGTTCTGGTTTGGCCCAATTGGAAATTTCGTATTGAAAATAGCCTGCTGATTCAAAAGCATTACTTCCCCATTCATACATTTCCGCGGCAAGATCAGGATCGGGCATCGGCAATAGACCACGCGACGACCAGCGTCCAAATGGAGTCCCGTGTTCGAGCGTCAAAGCATAAGCAGAAATATGTTCGGGATGTAAATCAAGGATTCTCTTAACGGTTGTTTGCCACGTTTGGACAGTTTGTTCGGGTAGGCCGTAGATCAAATCCAGATTGAGATTATCAAAGCCTGCTGCACGCGCCCAATGAACTGCATCAATCACATCAAAGAAATCATGAGCGCGCTCGAGCATTCGTAATTCCTCAGCATTTGCCGACTGAACCCCAAAGCTAAGCCGATTGATTCCGAGTGCACGTAATTTTTGCAATTGTTCGAGGCTCACGGTTCCGGGATTCGCTTCGATTGTGATTTCAGCGTTTTCGGTCAAATCAAAGTGTTCGCGGATGGAATGAAAAATTGATTCAAATTGATCTGGAGAAAGCAGCGACGGCGTTCCGCCGCCAAAGAAAATTGTATGCGCTTCGACATCCTCAGCGCGGCTTCCAACAAATTCAATCTCTTTGCATAACGCATCCACATAAGCGGGAATGGAATCTTCCTGACCGGCGTATGTATTGAAATCACAATAAGCGCAACGATGAACACAAAATGGAATGTGAAAGTAGAGAGAATAGTTCATAAAAAAACAAAGCCGCCCGTAGGCTGCTTTTGATTCAAAGAGTTATTTCCTGCTCTGCCTGTCGCATCGTTTGGAATGACTTGATCGCCACTTCCAGCATGGTCAAATCCGGCTCGCGTGTGGTCAGCGATTGCAAAGCCAGATTCGGTTTGATCAACAAGCGGACGATTGGATTTTTCAAATGATTGGCCGTCCAGCGAATGTATTCGAGCGCAATCCCTGCCAAAATGGGAATAAATAATATTCTGGTCACTAAACGCCAGAAGATCGGCAGTGGGCCAAGCAACGCAAACACAACGATGGAAAGCAAGACGAGNNGTCAATTCCGCACCGGCTTCAAAGGCATTGATGGTTTTATGTTCCGCGCCATGATACATGAAGAGACGCTTCACATCGGGCATAAAGCTGATTGCCCACAAATAACCGATCAACAAAACAAGTCGGACGATTCCCTCGATTACATTGCTCCACCAAACATTCAAGGCGAGATATTTTTCCGCCAGCCCGCCGAGTCCCGCGGGAAGCAAAAAGAAGAGACCGATTCCGAAAACGAGGGCAAAGCCCAAGGTCAAGTAAAGAGCCGGACCTTCGAGTTTCACGTCCTCGCCGGTTTGTGTATTGGCGGCAATCGTCAACGCACGCATTCCAAGTCCCAGCGAATCCCACAACAAAATCACACCGCGCACAAAAGGAATCTTTGTGATGCGCGATTGATAAATCGCATCGAGCTTTTCCTTGTGAACGACGATCTTGCCATCGGGTGCGCGCATGGCAATGGCAAACGCTTTTTGTCCGCGCATCATCACGCCTTCGATGACGGCCTGACCGCCGTAGGTAATAATTCGATCTTCCATTAGGCTTTCAAGTTATAGATAAAATGAATCAACGTGTCGATACCTCGATACCAGGTGGGCAAATGCAGTTTTTCGTTCGGGGAGTGCGCATCGCAATCGGGAAGCCCAAAGCCCGAAAGCACCGACTCCACGCCTAGATGTTTTTGAAGCTGCACAACCACGCCGATGAAACCACCTTCGCGCGGGAAGTATGGCTTCTTGCCCCAAATCGTTACCATCGCCTTCGACAGTGCTTTGACGCCGATGGTATCCGTGCCGGTCAATGCGGCACCCGCACCGCTTAAATAAATCAGCTCCCACTTAATATCTTTGGGCGCGTTCTCTTTGAGATATTTCTTCAACTGCTTGGCGGTTTCTTCCGGCGTTTGATCGGGGACGAGACGGCATGAAATCTTCGCCATCGCCCACGCAGGCAGCACTGTTTTGGAGCCGACTCCGGTGAAGCCCGAAAGCAATCCATTGACCTCGAGCGTGGGCCGTGCTCCGAGACGTTCCGCAGGCGTGAAATTCGGTTCACCCCACAATGCAGGCACACCAGATTGTTCCTTGATTTCCTTGCCGCTAATCGGCAGGCGCGCAAAATCCTGATGTTCTTTTTTGCTCAGCTTGCGAACCTTATCATAAAAACCGGGCAACGTAACTTTCCCGTTTTTATCGTGCATGCCCGCAATTAATTCCGCCAACGCCTGAGCGGGGTTATGAACCGTGCCGCCATACAGGCCGGAATGCAAGTCCTTGTTTGGGCCATGAATGCGCAATTCAAAATATGCCAGGCCCCGCAATCCGGTGGTGATGGAAGGCCGATCTTCGCCGAGGATGCCAGCGTCCATGTTCAAGCAGAAATCGCAGGCAAGCAATTCCTTGTGATTCTTTATAAAATCATCCAGATGCTCCGAGCCGATTTCCTCCTCGCCTTCGATCAGCCATTTGAGATTGATCGGCATCTCGCCGGTTTTCATCACCGCCTCGACGGCTTTCAACGAAGCGATGACTTGTCCCTTCATATCGGCAGAGCCGCGCGCATAAAGATTGTCGCCGCGCACTGCCGCCTCGAACGGCGGTGTCGTCCATAGCTCGAGCGGATCAGGCGGCTGGACATCATAGTGTCCATAAATCATCACCGTTGGCGCGTGCTTTCCTGCATTCAGCCAATCTCCATACACGACAGGATGTCCACCTGTCGGCATGATCTGCACATTGTTCATGCCGATGGATCGCAGTTGCGCGGCGGCCCACTCGGCGGCTGTCTGCATATCTGCATTATGTTCAGGATCCGTGGAAATGGACGGAATGGCTAGAAAATCCTTTAATTCATTCAAGAATCGTTCGCGGTTTTGACCTGCATATTGCAAAGATTGTTCGAGCATGGTTATCTCCTCTTGCTGCTTCCTTCGTCCTGCATTTTACTACGGAGCGGTCGGTACGGCTGTTGGTTCAATCGTTCGACGCGTCACCAGATACCAATCGGTAATGAAACTCAAGCGGTTGCTGGTATCAAACAACGGCATGGGAATTTGAACTCCATGAACTTGCGAACTCACACCATAATTATAGACGGGATAATATAACGGCAAGGATGGCAAATCCTTCGTAAAGACCACTTGAAAATTTCGATAGAGCCGCGCTCGAACCGTGAAGTCGGTTTCCGTGCGCGCCTGTTCAAGATATTCACTCGCGGCGCGATTATCCCATTGCGAGTAGTTCTGTCCGCCAGTGGCCTCCGCTTGATGCCAGAACGGATACGGGTCAGGGTCAGGTGTGCGAGCCAGATTCAGATCCACCAGCGCGGCTTCATAACTGCGAGATGTTAAAGAATTGGAAATCAACTGGTTATACGGCACGCCCTGGAGGTTGGCCTGCACGCCAATCTGCGCCCAATCCTGTTGAATCACCTTGGCAATCTCAGTGTGCAATGTGTCCTGCGGATATAAGAGCGTGAAATCCAAAGACTGATTGCTTTTGGAACGAACCGTTCCGCCACTGGACGGAATCACGTAACCTTCCTGCTTAANNCGCGTCAGGATCGTATCCAATATGCTCGATGCCGTCATAATGCGCCCATGAACCGGGCAGGATCGGCCCATCGGCCACAACGCCTTCCCCCTTCAAGAAAGCGGAAATAATGTAATCGCGATTCAAGCCCAGCATCAAGGCGCGGCGAATATTTGCGTCCTGGAAAAAGGTAACTTGATTGTTATTCAGGTTCAGCAAGACGATGGACATTTGAGGCAGACTGCTGGTATAAACCATGAGATTCGGATCAGCCAGCGCGGCGGGCAATACATCGGACGTCAGCTGGCTGACGCCGAGCACCTCACCTTGTCTGAATGCATCATAGGCAGACTTCGAATCAGGATAATAGCGAAAGACCACTTGCTGGATGTAAGGCTTCTGTCCATAATACTTACCGTTGAGCGTCAGCACGATGCCAGCAACATGCCCGTTTTCGACAAGGAAATGATCGAATTTATACGGCCCCGAACCGATGGGACTGATATTGAAATTTGCGCTCGCAAGTTGATTCGCAGGTGCCGAGGCGAGGATATGTTTGGGAAGCAGGCCAAACGTCAAATAGTCGAGGAATGGAGCGAATGGTTCCGGCAAAGTGAATTTAAGATTTTGTTCATCCAGCTTGGTTACGGTGATTTGATTCCATAAGTCCTTAATATCCTGAGGAAAAAAGGAACTGGATTTGATCAGGCCAATCGTAAAAATCACATCGTCGCTGGTGACGGGAGTACCGTCCTGCCAGACGGCATCCGAACGAAGGGTAAAGTTGTAGACTGTGCCATCAGGCGTTGCTCCCCACGATTCCGCCAAGTCCGGCTGCGGCAGGCCGCGTGAATCGAATTTGATCAAGCCGCTGAATATCAAGCCGTCCACGTCGCGGTCCGAAGGGTTATTCCAATCCAAAAGCGGATTGAGGCGGCCCAGCGATCCGATTAAACCTTCGCTGTAAATTCCGCCGCTGGAAGGTTGGGACAAAATAGGCGCGAGGACCGGCTGCTGACTGAGCAAAAGAACTGCCACAACAATCAGCGTGATCGCGACAACCAAAATCTGCCAGCGTAATCGTCTCATAAAGGTTCGATGATCCGACAAAAAAGAAAGGCCGCATGCCAAGACGCGTCAAAAAACGCGAATGGGCGGCCTTTCCAGAAGTCAGCATTAGTGTGAGATAATGATGACTGTGATCGCCAGCCCGAAGAATAAAATGCTCAAGACAATGGTGACCCAGAATAGAACGCGTTCGACGCCGCGGCGGGCCGTGAAAATCGTACTCGCATCAGATCCGGTTAAACCACCCAGCCCGGCTCCCTTGCTTTGCATAATGACGCTGATAATCAACCCAACGGCGATTATAATCAGCGCGATATCCAGAAACTTAACCATGGTTGTGCCTCCTAAAAATTAGCGGGCAAATTATACCTGCGATAAAGGAAACTCGTCAACCAACGCGGATGAGCAGAAATTAATTTACAGAGATTCTTACAGCAAATCTTAAAAGTTTTACCGCAGGAGAGACCTATGCTTAATTTCCTAAACGCTTTATTTGGAGGAGCGCTTCTGATCGCCGGACGCAAATTATTCTGGCTGTTCGTCGGCGTGATCGGGTTTATCATCGGCGTTCAAGTTGCGACACGCTTCTTTCACGGCTCCGAGTTGATCACCATCGTCGCCGGGCTAGGCCTCGGAGTGATCTTTGCCGTCCTGGCGATTTTTCTCGAGACGCTCGCGATTGGCATCGCCGGATTTCTCGGCGGCGGTTATATTCTCCTCAGCATCGCTGGTTTATTCGGCCTTGATAGAGGCATCCTGACGTGGATCATCTTCATCCTCGGCGGCATTATCGGCGCGGCGTTGATCGCATCCATATTCGATTGGGCGCTCATCATCATTTCATCGCTGGCCGGTTCATCCATGGTAATCAAGGCTTTTCAATTTGGACGACCAATGGCAGCGCTGGTGTTCATTGTCCTGTTATTTATCGGCATCGTAGTGCAGGCATCCATGCTAAGGGCCGAAAGACGCACGGCACAAAAACATGCTTGATCCCAAACGGGTCATTTATTTACACGGTCTCGACTCAAATAGTCAAACCTATAAAGCCGCGTTGATTCGCGCGATCTATCCGGATTTGATCACGCCCGATTTTACCGGCTCGCTCGAAGAACGGATGCGGCAACTTTATCCGATTCTCGGCGACGAATCCAACTGGACTTTGATCGGCTCTTCCTTCGGAGGCTTGATGGCCGCTTTGTTTTCAACGCGGCATCCCGCGCAAGTCCGTAAGCAGATTCTTCTCGCGCCAGCGCTGATGCTTCCCGAATTCGCTGAACATCTCCCAAAGCCCATTACGGTTCCAACGATCCTTATTCATGGCCGCCAGGATACCGTTGTCCCATTAAATCAAATCACACCATTAACGGAAAAAGTATTTCAATATCTTACCTATCACATTGTGGACGATGATCATCGTTTGCATCGAACCGCCGAAACGCTGGATTGGAAATCATTGATTCAATAGATCGTTGCCTACCCATTGAGTTCAACAAAGCCATATTGCTTTCCTAAAAGTTTTGCTGTATATTAAGCTAAATATTTAGCTCAACCTTTCGCCAAAGGAGAGAGATATGTCCAAGAGCAAACCGCAATTGGAAGGTGAAGTCTATTACCCGTCGAACGAAGTTGTCGAGCAGGCGCGCCTGAAAGACTGGGATGAGATGGCCGAAAAGGCCCGCAAAGATCCGCAGGCATTTTGGGCGGCTGAAGCCGAAGAACTGGAATGGTTCAAGAAGTGGGATCAGGTTCTCGATGATTCAAAGAAGCCGTTCTTCAAATGGTTCGTAGGGGCAAAGACCAATATCGTTCACAACGCAATCGACCGACATCTCAAAACATATCGCAAAAACAAACTGGCGCTCGTCTGGGAAAGCGAGGACGGAAAAACCGAACGGACTTTTTCGTACTTCCTGCTCAACCGCGAAGTCAGCCGCATGGCAAATATCATCAAAGCCATGGGCGTCAATAAAGGCGACCGCGTCACGATTTATATGGGACGCATTCCCGAAATTGCTTTTGCGATGCTGGCCTGCGCCAAGATCGGTGCGATTCATTCGGTCGTCTTCGGAGGCTTCAGCGTGGACGCGCTTCAAGGCCGCATCGATGACAGCCAATCGAAGCTGGTCATCACCTGCGACGGCGCTTTTCAAAACGGGAAAATCGTCGAGTTGAAACGAACAGTGGACGAAGCGGTCAAACGCTGTCCGTCCGTAGAGAACGTAATCGTTGTCAAACGCGTCGGACACGAAGTGCCGATGGAAGTCAGCCGCGATCATTGGTATCACGATCTGTGTGCATTGCCGATTGCAAACGGCAAATGCGCCACCGAAGTGATGGACGCGGAAGATCCGCTGTACATTCTTTACACGTCCGGCTCGACGGGCAGACCTAAAGCCATTTTGCATACGCACGGTGGTTACATGGTCGGGACGTATACAACGCTCAAATATGTTTTCGATATCAATGATGAGGACCGCTATTGGTGCGCCGCTGACCCGGGCTGGGTAACCGGACATTCTTACATCGTATATGGCCCAATGCTCAACGGCGCGACTTCGTTCATGTCGGAAGCCGGGCCTTCGTATCCATATCCGAATCGCATCTGGCAACAAGTGGAACGATACGGCATCAGAATTCTTTATATGGCGCCGACTGCCATCCGCGGCTTGATGCGTTTCGGCGAAGCGTGGCCAAACAAACATGATCTATCGTCATTGCGTTTGCTCGGAAGCGTGGGCGAACCGATCAATCCCGAAGCGTGGAAATGGTATTATCGTGTGATCGGCAAAGAGAAATGCCCCATCATGGATACGTGGTGGCAGACTGAGACCGGCATGTTCATGATCACGCCGACGCCGACCGTGCCGCTCAAGCCGGGTTCGGGCACGCGTCCATTCTTTGGACAGGAAGCGGAGGTGCTCGACGAAGCAGGCAAGCCCGTCGCTGACGACACCGAAGGTTATCTCGTTTTGAAGAATCCGTGGCCTGCGATGCTGCGGACAATCTACGGCGACCCGGACCGTTATGTGAATCAATATTGGAGCAAGTATCCCGGCAAATATTTGACCGGCGATTCAGCCAAGCGCGATAGGGATGGCTATTTCTGGATCATCGGCCGCGCCGACGATGTGATCAAAGTCTCGGGTCATCGCTTGGGAACCGCAGAAATTGAATCAGCTTTGGTCAGCCATCACGCGGTGGCGGAAGCCGCGGCAATTGGATTGCCGCATGAAGTCAAAGGACAAGCGATTCATACATTCGTGTTGTTGCGTTCAGGCTTTGAAGCATCGCCTGAACTCGCCGAAGAATTGCGTCAACACGTTGCGACTCACATGGGACCGATTGCGCGCCCCGAAGATGTCAAGTTCGTGGATAAACTGCCGAAGACGCGTTCCGGCAAGATCATGCGCCGCGTGTTGAAAGCACGCGCACAGGGATTGCCTGAAGGCGATGTAAGTACACTGGACGAATAATACATGATCAAACCTCCGAGGTCTTGAAGACCTCGGAGGTCGCTTCACCTGTAATGACAGTTACAAAATAATTACTTCAATCCGATCGCCAACTTTAACATTTAACTTTGTTGCCGCGTTACCATTAACTACGGATACGATCAAATTACCAGTACTTCCGATTAATGCAACCACTTCACCTTCCGTGCGCTCGCCAAAGGTATTGACCATGCCATTAATCTCAACACCATTCAACTTGACCATGATTTTATCTTTATTTTGAATCACATTGCCCAAATTCTCGATGCGAATGTTCGAGGCGAGATTTCCAAAATGATCGATATGAATGATCTCACCGCTCCAGCCATTGTCGATTCGTTGAGGCTGAGGGAGTTGGAGGCGCACCGGGTCTGTGAATTCCGTTCCAAGGTCCGAGAGAAGAACGCCGTTGGCTAAATGCGCCGCAACCGGCGAGAAGATGTCGCGTCCATGAAATACGTAACTGACATTCGGCAACCAATATTTTGTTTGATCCAGCTGAACAAATTTACAAGGCCAACCTTCTTTTTCCGCGCGGTCAAGTAAAAGTGTAATCGTTCCGTTATCGGGCCCAACATAAAACCAGTCGCCGATTTGTGCTGCCATCGGACGGCGCGCTGTTCCAACGCCGGGATCAACCACGACAACATGCACAGTGCCCTTGGGAAAATACGGAGCAGAGCGGGATAAAATCAGCGAGGCTTCGCGAATGTTTTGGGCGCCGATCATGTGACTCAAATCTGAAATTTGCGCTTGCGGACAAATTCCCCAAATCACACCTTTCATCACGCCGACGTTTCCATCCTTAATGCCGAAGTCCGTCATCAAAGTGATGATTGCCACATTAACTCCTCACTGATATTATCAAGGGACACAGGAAGAATGTCAAGACAGAAAACAGAATCTGTGTGAAAATTGAGCCACTGGAGAATCATGCCTATCACCTATCGACGCGGGACGCTTGACGATTCTAAAAACACTTTTGACGTCTTCCAACAATCCATTATAAATTTGGGCGACCGATTAAGCGCGATGCCAATTAGCGGCGGGCATGATCCGCAGGTAATTGGGNNACCGGCAAAGTGATTGGCTTCGCGCGTTCGATTCTACGCAACGGCGTTCGACAACTGACCGAGTTTTTTGTTTTGCCGGAATATCAATCAGCTGGTGTGGGGCGCGAACTTCTTGCACGCGCATTCCCTGTGGATGGAGCCGACCACCGCTTCATTATCGCGACGATAGATGGACGCGCCGTCCAAAGTTACCTCAAAGCCAAAGTTTATCCACTCTTCCCGTGTTATGCGTTTTCGCGTCCCGCCGAAAAAGTCAGCCTGGATAGCGATTTGATTATTGAACGCATCGCGCCATCCGCTCAAGCCATGGGTGAATTAATTCGAATCGATAATGCCATCCTCGGCTTTCATCGTGAAGCGGAACACGCCTGGCTGTTGGAAAATCGTCAAGGTTACTTTTATAAACGCAATAAAAATATTGTTGGTTACGGTTATCTTGGAAACCATAACGGACCGTTTGCCTCGCTTGATGTGAATGACTTTCCGGCAATTCTCGCACACGCCGAGACAGAAGCCGCGCTCAAAGGAACGGAGTTCAGCGTCGAAGTGCCGATGGTCAACCGCGCCGCAGTGGATTATCTGCTCAGCCGCGGCTGTAAATTGGAATCGTTCTTTGAGTTTTTCATGGCCGATTCGATGTTTGGAAGGTTTGAGAATTATATTCTTACCAGTCCCCCATTTTTTGTATAATAAAGAGAGCATCAGATAGCGTATGAGACCGCAAGGAAAGGCATAACGCCATTATGATTTATCGGCTGTTTAGGAGTTGCCGTGATTCTGTGCAC
>PLNY01000169.1 GCA_003141915.1 Anaerolineae bacterium
GAGATTGCTTCGTCGCTGCGCTCCTCGCAACGCTTACGCACCTGTCCCGCGAACTGCGTGGGGTACACGCAAGTGCAGATGTGACATCTTAATTACGCGTCCAAATGGTACGTATGATACGCATTCTGGCATGGATTGCCCCAGCAGATGTGCATCTCGCGCGCCGTCAGGTCAATCACCATGGCGTTGATGGTTTTTTCGCGATCGAGCGGGTCTGTCCATTCAACCGCGTGATTGCAGATCGAATTCGAGAAGTTGACATGATCCTTTTGAATGGCTTGCAACGACTTGATGGAATGTGTCTGGCTTTGGCGCAACAAGCGATTGGCACGGAAATATCGAACCCGTGAAGAGATCAATTCCTCCGGGTCGCTTTCCACTTCCTTCATGGTCGGCGCGAGATAGTGATTGGTATGCACCAAATATCCATCCGTGCCGTGAAGAATCTCGGAACGCAGCGCTGAAACTTCAATCGAATACAATTCTCCGCTTTCATGGATCAGCATGTGGTTATAACCGGCGGCGCGATGATGCACCCAGGCGCGGCCGATGGCGCTGGAGACGCGCCGCGCAGCTAGTACGGCGCGCGCCACCACCAGCCGCGGAATCCCGATGCGCGAGTCAGATGGATAGACCGAATCAATTAATTGGGCAATGCCAAAGGCGTTGAATCCAACATTGGGCAGGAGTCCGCCATAGGTCATGGCAAGGAACGGTGGTTCATCCTGCGGCTTGGCCGAGACCACGTACACATCGTCTTCATCTTCGGGAATCCAATCTTCATTATGCGCCGCCAGCACGTGACCATCGGCGGTGCGCTGTTCATTCACTGCAAAGCTCGTGCAACGCGTCAGATGCAGGGCGTCCGTGGTGACCGCTTCCATTACGTTGAGAGTCACGACTTCGTCAAAGGCTACGTTTGCACCTTCGGCTATGCCGCGCATTTCATCCGCGTACTGCGGATAACGCTCCTCAGCGAACGGCAGATACTTGCGCGATTGGATCTGCGCTCCTTCCCAGGTTAATTCAAGTTGATCGTAGGCTGAGTCGATCAGCACGTGCGCATTGGCGATGCTGTGCTGGACTTGTTGGCGGCACGCCTCGCCGATCTGACGTCCCATCTCTACGTGTGTCCCATTAACCTGAATCAACGGCGGAGGCGTAGTATGGACTGGTGTGTTTGGAATTTCCGTTTTCGGTAACATGGCTTTTCTCCTANNTCGCAAAAATGTGGTTAAATAGAACCATGATTGCAACCTTGCGCGGCGAAGTAAGTCAAATCGAAGAGAATGCCATTATTGTTGAAGTGGGCGGAGTGGGACTGCGCGTCTTTGTCCCGGTGCCTTTGCGCGGACGGCTCAAGGCNNCGCGAATTATTCAACATGCTTTTAGGTGTGGATGGCGTCGGGCCGAAGGTTGCGCTTTCGGTTCTATCCACGCTGACATTGGATGCCGTTCAACGCGCGGTGTTCACCGAAGAGCCGGAACTTTTAAGCCGCGTTCCCGGCGTCGGCAAGAAGACATCGCAAAAGATTATTCTTTATTTGCATGATCGGCTCAAACCCACTGATGCATTGTCAAAGATCGCGGCGTTATCAGACAAGGACAGCGAAGTTCTTGCCGCGCTAACTTCATTAGGCTATTCTGTCATCGAAGCGCAAACCGCGATTCAATCTCTGCCAAAAGATGCGCCCGATGATGTGGAAGAACGATTGAGAATGGCGTTGCAGAATTTTACAGGGAAATAAGAAATGAATTATATACTTAACAAACCCAATAGCCCAAGACTGAAGGAGATGGAAATGTCGAGATCAATGAAAGAACGCTTAGTAATAATTTGGTTTTGCGTGATTATATTATCCATAATTTGGACTGCTGTTGGAATCATCAATCTGATCGTCGGCATCATCATCGTGGTGCTACTTTTGGGCCTAGGCTATTTGGTCTGGTTAAACGACCGGGGGTTGAAAGACTAAAAGGAAACAAGGTCGGCAATCTCATAAAAGGCATTTTTATGATTTGGGGTTGCAAAGTGTATATTAGTCCCACCAAAAAAGTTCTATAAACTTATTTTAATCGGTCCACTCATTTTGAGCGATTCGCCGTCGGCGAGTTTGGTCAACGGAATCAAAACATGGAACTGACTGCCGGGGAAATGAACTTCATCATAGCCGGGGCTTTCCACCCAAATACGTCCATCATGCGCCTCGACAATTCCCTTGGATAATGCCAATCCCAATCCCGAGCCGCCGCCTTTGAAGCGGCTCTTGCTGGTGGAGTGTTTGGTCAAGTCGCCTGATTGATAAAACTTGGTGAAGATCAACTCGCGATAATTCGGGTCCACGCCCACGCCCGTATCACTGACGATAATTTCGACGCCGCCCTCCGGCAGATCATTCGGACGCGCGTCCACCACATGCCCTGTGATCGTAACTTTNNTAACTTTACCTCCATCCGGCGTGAACTTGACGGCGTTATTCACCAAATGCTGGAAGACTTTTCGTATACTATTGGGGTCGGCTTTAAGGTTGGGAAGAATCGGCAGTTCAATGCACAGCGACAATTTGCGGTCCATTACCGCTTTGCTTTGCGCCTGGCATACTTCCTGGATCATATTACCGAGATCAACCTGCTGAAGGTGAAGCTGCAATGAACGCGCATCGATCTGCGCGATCTCGAACATCGAGTCCATGATTTCGTGGAGGCGGACGGTGCCATCATTGATGCCGTTGAGAAATGGGCGAACCGCTGGGTCCATGCTCGGATTCTCCAAAAGCATTTCAACGTAGCCTTTGATCACAGTCAACGGCGTGCGAAGTTCATGCGAGGCGATACTGATGAAATCGGATTTGGTCTGGTCGAGGCGTTCGAGAGCGCGGTTGGTGCTTTCAAGCTGGCGGCGGGCGCGGCGGAGTTCATTATTGAGGCGCATCAAGTTGTCCACCAGACGNNAGATCATCCTCGGTATAACGATGTCCCGAAAGTTTTGCGCCGAAGGCCAGCATCCCGATCCATTGTTTTTTGGATGAGATGGGAACGTAGACTTCGCATTCGAGACTCTTGAACCATTCATGCTCGAGCGGAGATGCAGCTCGAAATGCCGGAAGCAGGTCAATGTCATATTGCAGAAGCGGGCGGCCATCCCGCGTGAAGTGCAATGCAATGGGATCATTCTCCGCCAGATCAATCGAAATGACCTGCCTCTCTTCCACGTTTCGGACGGCGCGTAATTGATACTTTCGGAGGCCGTTCACGTCGCGGCTTTGATCCACGAGGAAAAGAAATCCGCGTTGGACGCGCATGTTTTCCATGATGATACCCACAGCCACGCTGGCAAGTCGTTCCATTTCCAAAATATTGCTGATGCTTTCGCTATATTCCTGGAGCGTACGTCCAGCATCGTATTGGTCAATGTGAAGCCACGCATCCACCAGACGGCGCACAAGGCTGAGCAAAGGCGTAAACAGAATTGCCAGCAGCAACGAGAAAACCGCGCCGAGGAATAATGGGTTAAAGTATGGCAGGGCGCGGAAGATCGCTACCACGAAGCTCACGCCGAGCACGTAGAACGTCATGATCAAAACGACAGTAATGAGATAAACCAAAACCCGCCGCATGATCTGACGAACGTCTGGCAGATCATGGGTGAGCGCCAGATAACTCATCAGTGCCGCGGCCAGCAAACGAAACAGATTGCCCGGAAAATTGATACCCGCCAGAATCAATCCATCATTGATGGCAATCAAAAGGAAAGTCGGAGTCCAATAGACCAGGCGATTGCGTAGTAATGGCTGCCGTGTTTGTTGATAGGCTTCTGTCACAGCAAATGCCGCGCCGAGCATAAAGACCAGCCAGCCTGCAACTGCCCACATGACGCCGAGGCGGTCATTGGTCAGGATGAAATCGCCGCTCGACCAGACCACGCGCGGGAACTGCATTTCCTGATTCAGGAGAATTGCCAGAACAATGCCAACGACTCCGCCGACGATCAGCCAGCCGATGGGCGCACGCCGCATAAAAACATATGCGATGATCGTCATCAAGAAAGCCAGCGTCAGCGCGCCATATACTTCGATATCCCCAAATGCCAGAGAGTCCAATTGCGATAAATGTCCGTCACGCCAGAACGCTTCGAAGATTCCAAGCCCCACTCCGATCAGCGCATATAAAATGACTAATCCCGCAGTGACCTCCTGTCCTTCACGTCGCAGGATGGCAAAGAAAATAACCGGCAAATATAGGGCCGCGGCGATGGAAAGCAGTGTGAAGGAAGTCAACGCGGGATCAAAACCAGCCATCGAACAAAAGTATACCCGAATTCCTTAAATGGTATATCATTGGGATCATGAAACCCATTTTTGAATTCCATGTTTCGCGGCAGGCGCGGCAAAAATATCAGTTTGAAGAAACCCTCTTCGCGACGGATGGCCGCGTCGTTCTTTCTGACTTTTCAGCGGCTCGTCGTTTCGCTGAGCGGATCTACGCCGTCANNGGGCGGCTCGCCGTTTCGCCGAGCGGATCTACGCAGTGAGCGGGCGCCTCGTTCCCGCCTCCGATATTTACGCGCTGGGATTGATGGATGAAATCCTGCATCTGATCATCCGTCAATATGAAAAACAGAATCCTGGTGTTTTGACGCGTGCTTTGGATTCTTTGCAGTCCAATCTCGGCGCGCGGCTCGATGAGACGTTATTCAAATTTACCGATGAATTTCCTCCTGTTGCAGTTTATCAGGGAAATCAATCAGTTCAGGAATATTTATCCAATTCCACGAATGGCATTCCACATAAACAAATTTCGATGGAAGAAATGTTGTTGGTGAATATCGCCAATAACAATCCTGCTGCGCAATCCTACAAGGAACTTTTTGATGATTCCGCGCTAATCCATACGGCTTATATGGATTCTATTTCATTGCTTGGAAATTTCTTTGCAAAGCAGCCCTCGATGGCGGGCGGGGGCAAAGGCGAAACATTAATCGAAATATTGGTCGCACCCAGCAAAGCCTCACCGTATTCTCTCGAAGGTCAATTGCAATTTCTGCTGGACAAATGGGGCGCTTTGCTCGGCGAAGATATCATTCGCCGCATTTTGCGCGCGATTGATTTCGTGCGTGAGGAAGTCATTCGCCAGCATGGAGGCGGCGATTCCCATCCAATTATCGAAGCGCCGACGTATGGCGGTGCATATGCAGAGTATGAACGATATAGTCCCGATAAAGAATGGATGCCGCGTCTCGTTTTGATCGCAAAGAATTCTTATGTTTGGCTGGAACAGCTTTCAAGAAAATATAAATTCTGGGTTAAGACGCTGGATCAAATTCCCGATGAAGAACTGGATTTGTTAAGAGATCGCGGCTTCACCGGCTTGTGGCTGATCGGTTTGTGGGAACGCTCGCGCGCCAGCCAGCGCATGAAACAGCGCATGGGCGATGCGGACGCGGTCGCTTCGGCGTATTCACTTCAATCATATAATATTGCAAATGATTTGGGCGGCTGGGATGCGCTCAACAATCTGCGCGCCCGTGCCTGGCAACGCGGCATTCGTTTATCAGCCGATATGGTTCCCAATCACATGGGCATTGACTCGCAATGGGTGATCGAACATCCCGATTGGTTTTTATCTTTACCTTATCCGCCTTATCCTTCTTATTCATTCAATTCCGAGAACCTTGCCGACGATGAGCGCGTGGGTATCATCCTTGAAGATCATTATTATTCAAAGACCGATGCATCGGTTGTATTCAAACGCTTTGATCGCTATACGGGCGACGTCCGTTATATCTATCACGGCAACGACGGCACATCTTTTCCGTGGAACGATACCGCGCAATTGGATTATTCTCAAGCGCAAGTGCGTGAAGCGGTCATTCAAACCATTTTGCATGTGGCGCGCAACTTCCCCATCATCCGCTTTGACGCCGCGATGACTCTCGCTAAGAAACACATTCAACGTTTGTGGTTTCCCGAACCCGGCTCGGGCGGCGCGATTCCCTCGAGGGCTGAACATGGCATGACCCGGTCCGAGTTTGACGCGGCGATGCCGGAGGAGTTCTGGCGCGAAGTGGTGGATCGCGTCGCGGTAGAAGTCCCGGATACGTTGCTTCTCGCCGAAGCGTTCTGGCTGCTCGAAGGATATTTCGTCCGCACACTCGGAATGCATCGCGTCTACAACTCGGCGTTCATGCACATGCTGCGCGACGAAGACAACGCCAAGTATCGCATGGCGATCAAGAACACGCTCGAGTTCGATCCGCAAATTCTCAAGCGGTATGTCAACTTCATGAACAACCCGGATGAAAAATCAGCCATCGAGCAATTTGGTAACGGCGACAAATATTTCGGCGTCGCGACTCTGTTATCTACGTTGCCCGGCTTGCCGATGTTCGGTCACGGACAGATCGAAGGCTTCCGCGAAAAATATGGGATGGAGTTTCGCAAGCCGAAAATGGATGAGACTCCTGATGATGGCTTGATCCGCGGCCACGAATGGAAAATTTTTCCGCTCCTTCACCACCGACACTTGTTCGCCGACGTGGAGAATTTTCTGCTCTACAACTTTTTTACTGCCAACGGCAATGTGGACGAAAACGTCTTTGCTTATTCAAATCGTTTCAACGACGAAATCGGATTGATTATCTATCACAATCGCTTTGCCGATACGCGCGGCTGGATCAAAACTTCCGCGGCGTATCTGGATAAAGGTTCCGGCGATCTGCGACAGAAATCTCTGGCCGAAGGATTGAGTTTGCCGTTCGAAGGTTTTGTGATCTTCAAAGATTATGTTACACACTTGGAATATATCCATTCGTGCGCGGAGTTGTGGGAAAAAGGTTTGTATGTCGAACTGAACGCTTATCAGTGTCGCGCATTTATGGACTTTCGATTTGTGGAAAGTAGTGAATGGGAAATGGTGAATAGCGCGCTGAACGGCGCAGGCGTGCAGTCCATGCAGGCGAAGTTTGATGAGATGTTTGGTAAAAAGGAAGAAGTAAAAAGTGAGAAGAAAGAAGTTGAGAAGATAAAGAAGCCACGCAAGAAAGCAACGGCGAAGAAAGTTGCCGCTGAGAAGAAAAATGTAAAACAAAAAGCGAAAGAAACAATAAAGGAGAAAGAAATTGCAAAGAAGCCTGTTGCCAAAAAGAGCAAATCAACCAAGGCTAAAGGCAGCAAAACAACGTCTTCAATGAAAAAGAGGGCCTCCATAAAGAAAACAACAAAGAAGAAATGATGTGAACGTTCGACGTTGAGAGTTAACGTCGCGCCTCGACCGCAAACTCCACGCGCGAAATTGATCCAGCAATACTTGAAACCATAAACGAAAACGGCAGACTGCTTCCGGCAGATAAAGCGGATGCTGATTCCCATCGCCGAACACCAATGATATTTCCCGATTCATCATAAGCGGTTGCCATGACCCAAATCAATTTTGCGTTTCCAGAAGAAACAACTTGCCCGTTGACTTGCGCGGTTAATCCCGATGAATCAACTTTGAACGATGTATTTTGCAATGTCGCCGGAAGATAACGCGGATCATTCGGCTGGATTTGAATCGCAGTCAGGATTTGGACTTGCGGCTTTGCATTCAATGGAATATCGGGAGCGAAGTAAGTTGTCAATGGCATGGATGAATTCGGCGCGAGAATATCCAGCGGCAGAGTCGCAGTTTGGCTGGCGATGGACTTTCCATTAGCGTCCAGCAATGTGATTTGCGCGGTCACATCTTCGATGGGATTCGATGAATTGTTGTTGATTAAAACAAAGCACCACATGCCGCGATCCGCTGTCGGGTAACACGCGATTTGTTTTACGGGGAACGGCACCGGCGTCGGAGTCGACGCGCTCGTTGAACTTTGACTCGGGATCTTTAAGGTTTGTCCAACAGACATCGAATTCGGATCCACGTTCGGGTTGGCCGCCATCAGCGCAGAAAGTGAAACATTGAATTTCTGTGCAAGCTGTCCCAGCGTGTCGCCAGACTTCACGGTGTAAATAAAAGGAGTCGGCGAAGGGAAAGGCGTGGTCACCGAAACCACCAACCCGTCAGGTTGTGCAGCGGGAGCGCTGGGAGTTGTCGTCAGATAAGGCGTGATGTTTATCGGCTCGGAGTTCGCGCCAGAACTATTTGCGTTGCAAGCGGATGCAAACAAAATGCACAGGATCATAAACTTTCGCATGAGATGATTATAATTGAGATACATCAGGTCATTGCAAGCGAAGCAATGACNNTGAAGTGTACGCGGGCGGCAAGTCGGAAGAAGTGATGGGCGCGGCGCTGAAAAAACTCGGCTGGCGGCGCGGCAGTTATCTCGTCTCGACCAAATTCTTTTGGGGATTTAACCACAGCGTCAACGAAAAGAATACTCTCAGTCGCAAACGATTGATCGAGGGCATCAACGGTTCACTTCAGCGACTTCAACTGGATTACGTGGACCTGATTTTTTGTCACCGCCCCGACTCCACCACGCCCATCGAAGAGACCGTGTGGGCCATGCACAACATCATCGAATGGGGCAAAGCCATGTATTGGGGCACATCTGAATGGGCGGCTTCGGAAATCGTCGCGGCGATTGAAATCGCGGAACGTCATCATCTTCATAAACCGGTGATGGAACAGCCACAATACAATTTATTCGAACGCGGCCGCTTTGAAAATGATTATGTGCGCTTATACAAAGATTATGGTTACGGTTCAACCACTTGGAGTCCGCTTGCATCCGGATTGTTGACGGGAAAATACAGCAATGGAATTCCCAAGGATAGTCGCGGCACCCTCCAAGGATACGATTGGCTGAAAAATCATTTAACCGATCAAGAGAAAATCGCGAAAGTCCGCGCACTCGAACCGATTGCAAAAGAATTGGATTGCACGCTTTCACAATTGTCTATTGCGTGGTGCTTGAAGAATCCGTTTGTCAGCACAGTCATCACCGGAGCCAGCCGCGTGAGTCAAGTTCACGAGAATATGAAGGCGATTGAAGTCGAACCAAAGTTAACGACTGAGATATTGCAAAGAATGGATAAGATTTTTGGAATTGAAAAGAAAGAAGAAGATGATTGATCGTAGGGGCGTAGCGACGCTACGCCCCTATATTATTATTTCACAAAATATTTTTCTTCCACATCTCGACACGTTTCATCGGGCAGGTGCATAAATCGCGTCAACGATGGATGGACGCGACGAAGTTCATCGGCAACCCGCTGTGCGATCTTGCGAATCGAAAAATGCGCATTGGACGCAGCGCGCAACTGGCAGAAGTGATACGCTTCCCGCAGATTGAACTGCGCCAGCACGCGGCGATTATATCCATTCGGGACAATATATTGCGCCACTTGTGGATTGAATTGATATAGCTTTTCATAGGTCTCGGCCGCGGCATCCATCGCCGCTTCATACTCGGACCTGAAACCGGCTTCCGTGATCAAACGCGGAATCGCGTATCCCAATCTTGTCGTCAACCTCTGCGGCGTCTGCGTCATCATGCGGTGACGTTTGAACTCGGCATACGCGCCTTGATCCATTACCAGATCAAATGTGTAGGTTGCATATTCCAACTCGCGCAGCGGGATATCATGTTCATCCAATCGCTTGAGCAAAGCATCCGCCCATTGAATGCGCTGGGATTGGTCGAGCGATTTGACATAACTCAACGCGTCAGCAAACGTCATTTCGCCAAAACGATATAAAGTTGCAGCTAACACCTTCGTCTCGCCGTCTTTGTCATAATCAATCAGTGAACACCAATCTGATTTTCGATTATCTGATTCCTGATTCTTAATTTCCAGCTTACCGACCTCTTTTGTTGTTTCAATCAAATACGGCGCCGCATCCGCATACTTCACCAGCGTTGGAACTTCAGCCTTTGCAACAGCCTTGACTGCTTCGCCAATCTCGCACACTTCGGCAAGGTCATGCGAAAGCATTTTGCGAATCATATTCTCAATTATGCGCGCATTCGCCGTCATGCCCACGTTTGCCAGCGACGCGGCGGGCAAAAGAAAGCGGCAAACATCCACGTATTGCGAGCGCACGCGGCGATCCAATGCTTCATCGGATTCATTTTCGCGGCGCTGGGCGCGTTGAAGGACGAGAGTCCGCAGCGGGTTGAGCGATTCGTTATAAGTCTTGAATAAGAGGCGGACAGTCGCGATGAATTCATCTCGCAATGGATTCCCATCCAATTCAGATGGAATAAAAAAATTGTCTACTCCCCATTTTTGATATCGCGTGGATTTTTCTGTGTATGAGGCCAGGCGATTGGACTCGATGCTTTCAATCGCAAGGCGTGATACGTTTT
>PLNY01000156.1 GCA_003141915.1 Anaerolineae bacterium
GAAAGGGAGTCCAACCGCAACGCGTGAATTGATTCGCAGCTTTGATTTCATATTCGGCATTTTCATCCACTTCGATCCATGTTTCGGGTTGGTCAGGCAAGCTAAATATCTTGCGTGGATTCGTAACCATCTTCGCAATAATATCTTCGATTTTCAACCGCCCATCTTTCACAGCGGTCAGCAATAACGGCAATGCAGTTTCCAAACCAGGAAATCCGGGCGGAGGATTCTCGGAATCTTTTTCTTCGAGTGTGTGCGGCGCGTGATCAGTGGCGAAGCAATCAATCACATCCATGTTTTGCCAGAGAGCATCAACATCTTCTTGGGTTGCGAGGCGAGGACGAACTTCCAATCTACCCCCACCCAACCCTCCCCCAAATCCATTGGATTTGGGGGAGGATGTCCGAAGGACAGGTGGGGGTGAATCTTTTGATAAAAACAAATGATGCGGCGTGACTTCACAAGTGACTTTGATTCCCTTTTCCTTCGCGGCTTTGATGAGCAGAATTTCTTCCTTCAATGAAACATGCGCGATATGAATGGGACGATCATAGATCGCGGCGAATAAAATCGCGGCCGCCATACTTCGGCTTTCGGCGTGGACAACGATTGGATATTGCTTCGGATATTTTTCAAAATGTGGTTTCCAAAGAGTCATATCGTTTAAGCGCAGCTCGCCGAAGGTTGAGTCGAGATACATTTTCAACCCGGCGGCTTTATGCGCCAATGACGGAACGACGTCTGCATTATCCGGTCCCGCACCGAGGAATTGAGCGTAGTCACAACGCGCTTTTTGCTTGGCGGCATTTAGTGCAATGTCGAGAGTCTCCGCATCGAAGATGGGCGGCTTGGTGTTCGGCATTGCCAGCACCATCGTGAATCCGCCAGCCAGCGCGGCAGATGTGCCGCTGTCCCAATCTTCTTTGTGGGTTTGTCCGGGTTCGCGGAAATGTACGTGAGGGTCAATTAATCCGGGAAGTTTGATCATGGTTTATCCAGTCGCAGATAAAAAAAGAGAGCCGCTAAAAGCGACTCTTCAAAACGGAAAAGAAAAATTCAATTTAACGGAATCCCCCAACAGGTCATGCAAGAAGCGTTTTCTCATTTCGGGATGATTCTATGCAGGCGAGAGATTCTGTCAAGGGCAAAACAATTCCATTCTTCACGGGAAGTGTTGAAAATGCAAATGATATAATCCATCCAACTTATAAGGAGCGAAAGATGGCATATATAAATGTTAAAGTCCCCGCAGGCGGAGCGAAGATTTCCGTGAAGGACGGGAAATTGCAGGTTCCCGACAATCCCATCATCCCGTTCGTCGAAGGCGACGGCACAGGCCGCGACATCTGGCGCGCCTCGGTGCGCGTGTTCGATGCGGCGGTGGAGAAGGCTTATCAAGGCAAACGCAAAATCCATTGGATGGAAGTTTACGCGGGCGAGAAATCATTCAAGCAATTTAATTCATGGCTTCCGGATGAGACGACCGAGGCGTTCAAGGAATTTATCGTGGGGATCAAAGGCCCGCTCACGACTCCGATTGGAGGCGGCATCCGTTCATTGAATGTTGCGCTCCGCAAATTGCTCGACCTGTATGTTTGTCAGCGGCCGGTGCGTTATTACACCGGTGTGCCTTCGCCCGTTAAACATCCTGAGTATGTAGATATGGTCATCTTCCGCGAGAACACGGAGGATATTTATACCGGTATCGAATTTCAGTATGGCACCGACGACAACACAAAGTTCATGAAGTTGTTCAAGGAAGCCTTTCCGAAGGAATATGCCAAGATGCGCTTCCCCAATACGGCCGCAGTCGGCATCAAGCCCGTTTCCGTGGAAGGCACCGAACGACTCGTGCGTGCCGCCATTGACTGGTCGTTGAAGAATCATCGCAAGAGCGTGAACTTTGTTCATAAGGGCAATATCATGAAGTTCACGGAGGGCGCGTTCAAAGATTGGGGCTACGCACTTGCCAAGCGCGAGTTCCGCAATCAAATCGTTACCGAGCGCGAAACGTGGATTCTGGGTAATAAGGAAAAGAATGCAAATCTCTCGGTAGAAGAAAATGCCAAGATGATTGATCCAGGCTTTGATATGATGTCGCCTGCCCAGCAAGATGACATTAAGAAAGAAATCGAAGAAGCCTTGAAGTTGTGGGGCACGCATGGCGATGGCAAATGGAAGTCCATGTTGCTCGTCAAGGATTCAATCGCCGATGTGAGTCTGCAATTCACGCTGATTCGTCCACGCGATTACGATGTGATCGCTACTTTGAATTTGAACGGTGATTATCTTTCCGATGCGTTGGCCGCGCAAGTTGGCGGAATCGGAATCGCTCCGGGCGCGAACATCAATTACATCACGGGTCACGCCATCTTTGAAGCGACACATGGCACCGCGCCGAAATATGCCGACCTCGATGTCATCAATCCCGGCTCGGTCATTCTCTCCGGCGTCATGCTGCTCGACTTCATCGGCTGGAAAGAAGCCGCCAAGCTGATCGAGAACTCGCTCGAGAAAACCATCCTTCAGAAGTTCCTAACCTACGATTTCGAACGCCAGACCGCCGGCGCCACCAAGGTCGGCACCAGCGAATTCGCCACCCGCATCATCG